>JAYVUQ010000172.1:0-12810 GCA_043787785.1 Bryobacteraceae bacterium | reverse complement strand
CGTGAATTACCCGAAGTGGGACGCCAATCCCGGGTGGCTGGGGACGTTGGGGTACCGCGCGCACGACTACTTTTTTACGTATGCGGCGCGGCAGGGAAGCCGGGATTGCCCGCTGCCGTCACTGGGGATTTCTTGGGTGGCGACGCGGCCTCCCGTCGTGCCCGGTTGCTGGGCCGGGACGCCGCCGGGCGAAGCCTGGACAACGGTAATGACGTGGGACAACTTCCGACGCCCGGTGGAATATAGTGGGGCGGTTTATGGGTCGAAGGAGTTGGAGTTTGTGCGAATTGAGACGCTGCCGGGTCAAGTGGAATTTCCGCTGGAGGTTGCGGCCGGCGGGAAGCATGCTCCGCGGGAGCGGTGGCGTCAGCTGGGGTGGTCCGTGGTGGACTCTCACTCCGTCTCGGCGACTGTGGATGCCTATCGGGGTTATATATGCTCGTCGCGGGGCGAATTCAGTGTGGCGAAGAATCTGTATACCGCAACCCGGAGCGGGTGGTTCAGCTGCAGGACGGTCTGCTACCTGGCGGCGGGGCTGCCGGTCGTCGTGCAGGATACCGGATTCTCCGAGTTCCTGCCGGTCGGCGAGGGGCTGCTGGTGTTCTCCGATCTCGCGGGGGCGGCGGAAGGCTTGCGGCGCGTGGAGCGGGATTATGCAGGGCATCAAGAAGCGGCGCGGGAGATTGCGTTGGCGCATTTCGATGCAAAGATCGTGTTGGCCGAGTTGCTCGGGCGGATTGGATTGGATTGAGTGACTGCGATGAATGAAAATACAGGCGATTGGGATTATCGGGGGCTTTCGGGCAACGTTGTTCTTGGCTCAGACTGCTTCCTGGAGCGAAAGGGGAGCTTCGATCGATTCCGGAGTGCCCGGCAGCCCGGGTTGGTAATTGGTGACCGGGTTCGCGTTTGTATCTGGACGGCGTTCAATGTCGAGCCTTCGGGGATGGTGGAGATCGGGGATGATACGACACTGGTTGGCGCGGTGATTATGTGCGCCGAGCAGATCCGAGTAGGGCGACGCGTAGTAGTGTCATACAACGTGACGATCGCCGATTCCGATTTTCATCCGCGCGATCCGGAGGAGCGTATTGCGGATGCGATCGCTAATTCACCGTCAAACCGGGGGGTGGGCAGGCCGTTGATCAAGACCCGTCCGGTGATCATCGAGGATGATGTGTGGATCGGCATCGGAGCAATTATTTTGAAGGGCGTGCGGATCGGCAAGGGGGCAAAAGTAGCGGCCGGAGCCGTAGTGACCCGGGATGTGGCCGCCGGGACGATTGTGGCCGGCAATCCGGCCGTGGTGCAAGAGGCATAGCGATGGAGCACCTGCCACACGACTGGTTTGACCGTCCATTACCGCGGAATATCCGGATTGGGGAGCGCAGTTGGCTGTATAGTTCCTTCGCGTTTCTGCACTATCAAAGCGAGCGGGAGTGTGGTGTACGGATTGGGAATGACAGCGGCGTTTATAACGGCAGTTTTTTTGAGTTGGGTCCGGCGGGCGCGGTGGAGATTGGAAATTACTGCGCGATTGTGGGTGCGATCGTTCACTCGAACGGGAATGTGCGCATTGACGACTACGCATTCGTCGCGCACGAGGTTGTCATCAGCACAAGTGGGGCAGCGGTGCCGGGCCGGTGGAAGAAGGAGGATGCGGATATTACGATTGGCCGGAATGCATGGGTGGGGGCGCGGGCTGTTTTGCTGGGCGGAACGAGGCTTGGCGAAGGGGCGATTGTCGGGGCAGGCGCGGTGGTGGATTGCGAGGTTCCGCCGTACGCGATTGTGGCCGGCAACCCCGCGAGTATCGTGGGTTGGGCACGGCCCAAGGAGCGGGAGGACAGGAGATGAGAATCTGTCTGGTCTCCCAGGAGTACCCTCCGCAGACGGCCGGTGGCGGCATTGGAACGCAGACGTATGCGAAGGCGCATGGTCTGGCGGCGCTGGGTCATGCCGTGGTGGTGCTGGCGGCGGGACGGAACGGGGAACGGAGTGTGGAGCAGACTGGGGACGTGCTAGTGGTAAGAACCGCAGGGCTGAACGACCGGATTTCTCTCTATACCGAGGCGGCGCGATGGATGACGTACAGCACCGCCGTGGCGATGGAGTTGGAAGGGTTGCATCGTGAATCGGCTTTCGACTTGATTGAGTTTCCGGAGTGGGCGTCCGAGGGATTTGTTCCCCTATTGAACCGGACCGAGTGGAATTCAGTGCCGATGGTGGTTCAGATTCACGGCCCATTGGCGATGTTCCAGGAGATGGCGGGCTGGCCGGAAGCGGGTTCGGATCTGGCGCGGGTTGGCTCGCTGATGGAACAGATCTGTTTGGAGCGGGCGGACGCGGTGTACTCATCGAGCCAGCACTCCGTGGACTGGTGCCGGCGGGCGTATGGGCTGACACGCGAGATCCCTGTGCTGCACACCGGGGTGGATACGGAGCGATTTCATCCCAGCGAGACGGCGCGGAGCGGGCGGCCGGTGATTGTGTTTGCCGGGCGGATTGATCCGCAGAAAGGCGTGGATACCCTGTTCGAGGCGGCGTGTCTTCTGCGGGCGGAGTTTCCGGATTTGGAGTTGCGATTGATTGGGCGGAGTACGTCGCCGCTGTCGCGGCAGTTGCAGCAACGGGCAGCGCAGAGCGGAGTTGAGGAGATGATGACGATGGCCGGGTATCTACCGAATGAGTCATTGCCAGCCCAGTTCGCGGAGGCGGACGTATTTGCCTCACCTTCCATCGGCGAGGGCGGGCCTGGCTTTGTGTACCTGGAGGCGATGGCGTGCGGATTGCCGGCTATTGCCTGCCGGGGAACGGGGGCGGCGGAGGCGATCGTGGACGGCGTGACCGGGTTGCTGGTGGAACGGTATTCGGTGGCGGAACTCGCGGGGGCACTGCGGTCTCTGCTATTGGACGCGGTCCGGCGCCGGGCGATGGGTTTGGCTGCTCGGAAGCATGTGCTGGCGACGGCGGAGCGCAGAAGTTGTATCCGCGAGATCGATCGGTTCTATAGAAAGGTAGCTGGATGATCCACGCTCGTGTAGAGACTCAGTTGTACCGGGAGTTGACCGATGCGTCAGCGGCGTGGGAATGGGCCGTGCCGCCGAGCATCTTCTCCACATACGCTTATGCGCGTGCGTGGTGGCCGGTTTTCGGCCGTGGCCAACTCCTTATCCTGGAAGCGGCGCGCGACGCATCCACACGTCTGTTGGCTCCGCTGTTTGCCGATCAGGGTATGGTGTATTTCCTGGGATCCGGTGGATCGGATTATCTTGATTTTTCCGGCAGCTCTGAGGATCCGGATCTACTGTGCGCGGTTTTAGCTGAGGCCCGGCGGCTCACGTCGGATTTTCTGGGGTTCTGCTTCTATCATTTACCGGAGGGCTCGGCGACGATTCAAACATTGCGCACGGTTGCGCCGGCGCTTGGTTTGACTGTTGTCGAAGAGTATTCGCTTCCGGCACCCCGGTTGGAGTTCGCCGCGGCGAAGGGCGTTGCGGCGCGCAAAAAGAGCTTGGTCCGGCACGAGAACCAACTGCGGCGGGCCGGCGCGGTGACGGTGCATCACGATTCCGGTGCCGCCGCGATCCTTCCTCATCTGGAGGCATTTTTCGAACAGCACAATGCCCGGTCGGCACAGGCGGGGCGCGCCCCGTTGTTCCACCATCCGGCGCAGTGCCGATTTTACCGGGAACTCGCGGCGTGCCCGGCGTCGAAGCTGACGCGCGTGATGTTCGAAGGCAAGCCTGCCGCGATGCATTTTGGCTTCGTGTACGCAGGCTCGTACCTTTGGTACAAGCCGTGTTTCGCACCGGAGTTGTCGCAATTTTCGCCGGGCGAAGTGCTCCTGCGGCAGTTACTTCTAGATGCCGAAGCCTCAGGGTGCCACACGTTTGATTTCGGAATTGGCGACGAGCCGTTCAAATACCGGTTTGCGACCTCCGCTCCCGCGGTAACCAGTTTGGGTCTATATCCTTCGAGAGATATGCGATGAAAATACTTGTCGTCAGCCCCCATCCGGATGATGAATCGATCGGCTGCGGAGGAACCCTACGCAGGCACGCAGTAGCCGGGGATTCGATACAGGTCATCTTTTTGACGTCCGGGGAAAAGGGGGGGCATGGAATGGCTCGGGAGGAAACGTTGCACGTCCGGGAGGCCGAGGCAGGACGTGCGTGTGCGATTCTCGGCGTCACTTCGTTCGACTTTTGGCGTGAGCCCGACGGCGGCGTCGTGGCGAGTGAGTCTCTAGTGGGGCGGTTGACGGCGCTGATCAGCGGCTGCGACCGGATCTACGCGCCGCACGAGGGAGAGATGCATCCGGATCATCTGGCGGCATGGCAACTGACTCTGAGCGCGTGCCGGGCGGCCGGAATTTCCGACGCGGCGATTCGCGGGTATGAGGTTTGGACGCCACTAGCCGCGATCGAGGAAATTGTGGATATATCGGACTATCTGGACGTGAAACTGGCCGCCATCCGGGCGCATGAGAGCCAGTGCCGCGTACTCCGATTCGATGAGGCGATGCGGGGATTGGCGCGCTATCGTGGGGAGATGCACTCGTGGCCCGGAGGTGAATTTGCCGAGGTTTTCACAGGAGTGCGCACTTGAGCCTTAGTGACGCTTCGTTTGTGGAAGGGACGCTGGCGCAGCTTTCGGAAGCGGTGCCGGGCTTGGGGGTCTACCGCTCCGATGTGGATCCTGGAATAGCGCAGAAGGAATCCTCCGTAAGGTGTTCATCGTTTCGATGAGCGCACCGCACTGCTTCCCATCTGAACCAGTTTACGTTTCGCTCGGCAATATCACTGAAGCTCTGCCGCGATCTTGGGGTTTTCAACTTCCGGTTTGCTTGTGATCCAGGCGCGACCCGCTCATCATTCAGGTTGAGTGTGCTATCGTCACTGAGTACCGAGGTTCCTCTCCGCCCAGCACCTAAGGGCGGACTGTAAGCTCCAGAAAAACCAAGCTTCACATGCGAATCGCCGTCGGGCTGCCGAATTTGATTGATTATCCGGAAGGCGGCGGTCATTGGACCTTTGCGATCCAGTATGTTCTCGCTTTGCAACAGGTGGGTTGTGAGGTTATTTGCGTTGCTTGTACTCCAGACTCGCGGGACCCGCAAGCGGATGAGAACCGCATCCAAGGATTCCTAGCGAGACTCCAGCAGTATTGTCCAGGAACGAAGTGTTGTGTGATTCTGTACGAACGTGGCGGAGTGCCGAACCTGGCGGGGAGCAGCGTGTACGGTGTGGAACCAACAAAACTGGAGGCGTGGGCGCAGGATGCCGTACTGTGGAATTTAGCCAGCGCGATTCCAAACTCGCTTCTCCATCTTTTTCGGCGAAAGGTCCTAATCGACGTCGATCCCGGTCATCTTCAGGTTTCTGCGCTAACAGTAGACCTGAACTTTAAACAACATGATCGTTTCTTGTCGGTCGGCCTAAACCTAGGAAGTGATTCGTGCCAGGTCCCTCTTCACGGAAAGCACTGGGCCACCTTTCCCCAGATTCTGTTCCTAGACATGTGGAAGCCCCAACCCGATCCAGGAGAGACGGCCCCATTCAGTTCGATTACGCACTGGAACTGGGATGAACTGGATTGGAACGGGCGCCGATTGAGTTGCTCCAAGCGGGAGGCGTACCTGGAAATTGTGCAACTTCCGCGCCTGAGCGGATGCGCGATGAGCTTAGCGGCGAATCTTGGAGACCCAGAAGACCGGTTGGGCGATAAGAAGTTGTTCGAGTCGTGCGGTTGGAGCATGCCAGACGCGTGGAACGTGGCTGCAACCCCTGAGGATTACATGCGCTTCATCGCGGAATCACGGGCTGAAATTTGCGCTCCCAAGCCGATCTACGCGGATCTCAACACCGGCTGGATCAGCGACAGAAGCGTGGGATATTTAGCCACGGGGCGTCCCGTCTTAATGAAAGAAACCGGCATCAGCGAGCACTTGCCGACCGGCGAGGGATTGGTGACTTTTCGCACCGTCGAAGAAGCAGTCGAGAGGGCGAAGGAGATTAATGGGAACTACGCCAAACATTCTAAACGCGCGCGAAGCCTCGCTGCGGAGCACCTTGACTCCCGCAAGACTGTGCCGCGGATGCTGGAGGCTTGTCAATAGAACCGCGTCTGGTTCTGGCCGTCCAACTGGCGCGCTTGCCGAGAGTGCAGTGAAATGGCACATCCGGCGAGCCAGGCAATAACCAAATCAGAACAGCGTACTAGATGCGAGTTGGCAAACCCAAAACGCACATCACGGAATAGAAACACAATGACTGCCGCTTCCGAAGCACTGCCAAGAAAAGGTGCCTCAGCGCCATACATGTTACAGCTGGATGCGTTGCGGGCCCTCGCTGTCGCAGCCGTGGTCTTCCATCATTTCACCCCTGGTGGCTGGGGACTGGGTGCGACATTGGGCGTTAAACTGTTTTTCAGCATCAGCGGCTTTCTGATTACCGGCATTCTTCTCGAGGCGAGGCAACGTGCGGAAGCCGAGAATGGTACGAGAATTGCCGCGCTGGCACGATTCTACGCCCGCCGATCTCTCCGGATCTTTCCGCTCTATTATTTTGTCATTGGCGTAGCGTATGCCATCAATCTAGACCCGGCCCGGGGCATCATTGGATGGCTGCTCACTTACACTCTGAATATCCACATGGCGCAGCAGGGTTGGTACGAGGCCCACTTCGCCCACTTCTGGAGCCTTGCTGTCGAGGAACAATTCTATCTCTGCTGGCCTTGGCTAATTCTGTTCCTTCCCCGAAAGTGGCTACTCCCAGCCATTCTGGCCGTCGTGTCCGTGGGACCTCTGTATCGGTGGTCCTACGTTCTCTCACAGTACGAGAACATGACTGCGCTATCCACTTATATCTCGACTCCGACATCATTGGATCATCTGGGGTTTGGTGCATTGTTGGCGCTAGGAGTTCGGCGGTTCGGGGCGCAGATGGTCTCGCGGTTCACGTGCTGGCTTTTCCCGGCGTCAGTGCTGGCCTCGCTCATTTTGACGATATGGATACGAGGCGACACCCAGATGATTCTTTTCGACGCCACTACTGCGATTGCTCTTTGCTGCCTAGTTTTCTGGGTTAGCCGCGGGCTTAGTGGACCTGCGGGTCGGTTCTTGGAATGGAGGCCTTTTCTTTACGTAGGTAAGATCGGCTACGGTTTATATCTGTACCACCCCTTCATGCCCGCCCTCGCGATCTGGCTATTGCTGCAACTTGGAATGAGATTCGAAGAACACACGGTCCCGGTTACAGTGCTGGGTTTGGCTCTCACCTTTGCCATTACTTCTGTCTCCTGGCATTTGTTTGAGAAGCCGATTAACGATCTTAAGCGGCATTTCTGACAGGTTACCCGAGTTGCTGGCCTGATTGCCGGAGCAGCGATCCGCAGCCCTGGCGGTTCAGAATTGGATTTCTCACAATGCGCGTACCGCCTAGCGTGTGCGAGCGATGGCGGCGGCCTGGCTCTGCCCCTCCTAGTTTTCCAGAAACTGCTTCGCGCGCAGGTTTGCGTACAAACCGTCGCGCCTCATCAATTCTTCGTGGGTGCCGGACTCCACAATTTCGCCATTGTCGACGACGAGGATGCGGTTCGCTTTGCGGACGGTAGCGAAGCGGTGGGCGATGACGAAGGTGGTGCGGCTGCCGACCAGGCGGTCGATGGCGCGGAGCAGCGTGGACTCGGTTTCGGCGTCAAGTTGGGAGGATGGCTCATCGAGGATTAGGATGGGAGCGTTCTTGAGGAAGGCGCGGGCAATGGCGATCCGCTGACGCTCCCCTCCGGAGAGGGTTGCGCCGCTCTGGCCGAGGATCGTGTCATAACCATCGGGGAGCCGGCGAATGAATTCGTCAGCTTGGGCGGATTCGGCGGCGACGATGATCTCGACCCGAGACGCCGCGGGCCGCCCGTAGGCGATGTTGTCGGCGACACTAAGGGGGAGCAGCAGCGCTTCCTGTAGGACCACGGCGACGTTCGCGCGGAGACTCCGCAACTGAATTTCGCGGATGGGTTTGTCGTCCAGGAAGACGCCTCCGGAGGATGGGTCCAGGAGTCGGGGGATCAGTGAGACCAGCGTCGTTTTTCCCGCGCCGGTGGGGCCGACGATGGCGATCAGTTCGCCGGGCTTGACTTCGAACGAAATGTTCTTCAGGATAGGGCGCTCGGGGTTGTAGCCCGCAGTGACATTTTCGAAACGAATGGCACCTTTGACGCCCGAAACGGGCGCGGCACCGGGGGCTTCGGACAGTGTATCCGTGGAGTCCAGAATGTCCAGGACGCGCCGCGCCCCGGCGCCCGCCGAGGCGAAAGAGACGGACATGTATGCGAGCGTTTCGATGGGCGAGTAGAGAGACGCCAAATAGCTGATGAATACGAGAAGCGTGCCGACGGAGAGGCGACCTTCGAAGACGTGCCAGCCGCCGAGAAACAGGACGGCGGCGGAGCCTATGGCCGTAGCGGCTTCAACACCGAAACGGAACTGAATCTGGCTCCAGATGGAGTGGAGGTAGGCTTGGTCACTGGTCTGAGAGAAGCGGCGAAAGGTAAGGCCTTCGTGTTCTTCGCGGCCAAAGGCGCGGATGGCGGGGAGAGCGGTCAGCGCTTGTTCCGCCATGGCCAGAGTTGCGCCCTGACTCTCGAACTGGACATAGCTGGCGGCCTCCATGGGGCGGGCGAAGCGGAGGATGGTGAGGGCCTGGAGCGGAGCGGCGGCGATGGCGACGAGGGCGAGGACGGGGTCCAGTTTCCACATCACGGCGAACATAGCGGCGAGGCTGCCGAGGCAAACCAGCAGCGGCAAGGCGACGTCCATGATCAACTCGCGGACACAATTGGTGTCGGCGGTGATGCGCTTGATGAGGTCTCCGGTGGGGCGGCGGCCGTGAAAACGGAGGGAGAGGCGTTGGAGGTGATCGAAGAGTACGCTGCCGAGGGCGAAGCGGAGGCGGCTGGAGGTGCCCGTGCGCAGGTAATTTTCCCCAATGCGGAAGAGCCAGCCGGCTAGGAAAAAGACGACTGTGGCGACGACGAGAAGCAGAAGCAGGCTCTCCTGAGTCACTGCAATCGGGATCCAGGGCTTGAGGGGACCGGGTAATGGTAGCCCTTTCAGGACAGAATCGACAATCAGGGTCATCGGCCAAGGGCGCAGCAGATCGAGGCCGACGCGGAGCAAGGAGAAGAGCACGAGCAAAACGAGACTGCGCCACTCGGGCCTCGCAAACGCGAAAAGGCGAAAGATCCAGCCGTTCATTCGGCCGCTCCGGACTGAAGACTGTAGAGGCGATGGTAGGTGCCACGGGCGGTCAGGAGTTCGTCATGGGTGCCTTGTTCGACGATGCGGCCCTGGGAGAGAACGCAGATAAAATCGGCACGGCGGACGGTGGAGAGGCGATGGGCAATGATGAGGCAGGTCCGCCCGTGACAAAGCCCCTCCAGGAGGCCGCTTTCGGTAGCGGAGTCGAGGGCGGAAGTAGGTTCGTCAAGGATGAGGATGGGGGCGTTTTTGAGGATGGCGCGGGCGATGGCGATTCGCTGGCGCTCGCCGCCGGAGAGGCTACCGCCGCGCTGATCGAGGATGGTGTCGTAACCCTGCGGCAGCCGGCCAATGAACGCGTCGGCGCGCGCCAGCCTGGCGGCGGCCTCTATCTCCTCGCGCTTTGCCGAGGGACGGGCGAACCCGATGTTGTCGGCGATGGAGCGGGGAAATAGGAACGGTTCCTGTAGGACGAAGGAGATCTGCTCGCGGAGGCTGTCGATGGTGAAGGATCGGATGTCCTCGCCGTTGATGGTGACGCGGCCGCTGGCAGGATCGAAGAAGCGGGCTATCAGGGAGACGAGCGAACTCTTTCCAGCGCCGGTTTCGCCGATGAAAGCGACGGTTGCGCCTGCCGGGATGCCGAGGGAAACGTCGTGCAGGACGGGCGTTTGGACGTCGTAACCAAAGGTGACGTTGTGGAGTGCGATCCCCGGAGCAGCGCCAATCCGCAACGGGCGGACATCGGGGGAGTCCCGAGGTTCGCCGGGTTGGACATGGAGAACTTCCAGAACACGCTCCATGCTGGTTTCGAGGGGCTTCATGTCGCCGTACGTTTTCAACAGGCCTTCCGCAGCCTTTTGCAGAGTTTGGACGTAGGCGATGAAGACGACGAGACTGCCCACCGAGAGTTGGCCGTCAATCACCTGACGAGCTCCGAAATAGGTGACCAGAACGGCCCCCAAGGTGGTTACCAACCCATTCACCATGCCATAGGCGCTGCTGACGACCGCGCGTTGTTGGGCGATCCCGGAGGCGTGGGCGGCGAGGATGTCGAAGCGCTGCGAATTGCGATCTTCCGACGTGAACGACTGGACCAAGGGCATGGCAGCGAGGGTTTGGTGGACGAAACTGGCGACGCGGGATTCGGCTTCGCGTTCGAGTTTGGAGCGGCTTTTCATGCGTTTCCCGAAGTACATACTGGAGAGGGCGAGGAGGGGCGAGGCGACAAGGGAGATGAGAGTCAGTTTCGGGTTCACCTGCCAGGCGACAACGCCGATGGTGGCGATGGTGGCGACATGCGAGACCGGAGTGAACAGCCGATCGGTGAGGCTATAGATACACCAGGCGTCGCCGCTGAGGCGACCGAGGGAGTCCCCGGCGCTGTGTTGATGGTGGTAGGCGAGCGGGACGCGGAGGAGGCGGTCAAACAGCTGGGTGGAGAGTTCGTAGACCATGCGCTGGCCGACGAGGGACCACGTCCAGCTCATGGCGGCGGTGAGGGCGGAGGACACGAAGCAGAGCAGGAGGCCAGCGGATGCGGCGATCAGGATTTGGGTGCTAGCGCCTGGGAGCGCCGGGCCGCTAACGGTGTCGACCACCAGCTTTATTGGCCAAGGTTGAAAGGCGGACACCAAAGAGGCTGCCACCGTTAGAACGGCGAGGATGACCAGCAGCCGCCATTGGCGGAGAATGAACTGCGTCAAAATCCCGGATTTGCGGGGCGTGGGTTTGTCGTCCATCCAACTACGGCGTCCGAAGACCGAAAGGACTCCGGCAGGCATATTTCTCTAGTATACCCAGAGGTGTCTGCGAGGTTGTTTTAGGATTAATTTCGGCTGGAATCGGCAACATAAGAGATTTCGCTCGACGAAGTCGACCCGATTCACCGACTCCAGCCTCCATGCCGTGCCTCGCCGCGTTCTATGCCCGTGGCTGTTGTGGCGCCCGTAGGCAGCCAGCCGGAAGCCATACTCGATATTGCCGGTGCGCTCACCGTTCCACCTCCTGTGCCGTAGGGTATCGCGAGTCCGCTCGCCGATAGCCTCGCGCTCCCAGTGGGGAAAGGTGCCCATGATGGTGATGACGAGGCGGCCTGCGGCTGAGCCCAGGTCGAGGGATTCGGCAACTGAGATCGGCGCCACCTTGCGTTTCTCGAAAGGTTCGAGCAGCGACGAGAGATCCTTGACCCTGCGCGTTAGTCGGTCAAGCTTGGCGATGATGACCGCCTGCAACTTGCCAGAATTAACCAACGTGATCAGCCGTTCGACGCCCGAACGACGTCATCGTGAATCCCAGCAGGCACTGACCGGTCCAGATACGCTTTTTCTGACGCGCGCTTCTATCGCGCGGGGACGATTCGTAATGGCTGATCGAGCTGGAACGTCAGCAGCGTCTCCGCTGGGATGTTGACCGGGCCACCTTTAGTGAGGATTTCCGCGACTGCCCCCGCGCCGGCGCCGGCTCCCGCACCAATCGCCGCTCCTTTGCCTTGGCCTGCGATTGCACCAATGATTGCGCCGATCGCACTCACTCCGCCCACGTATTCAGCGGTGCGTCGGTTGGTTCCAATTCCTGACCTACCGCGCCGCTCCACATCTGAAGTCGCGACGACATATTGTCGGCCGCCGACGGATACCGCAGCCAAATCCACAAGTAAGTCCGAGGATCCTGAAATGCGCCCACCTTTTGTTACTGTGAGAATCCTTAATTGAGCGTTCGCACCTTGAGGGAGGACGATGTTCCCTGCTGGGTCCATTACGTCCCGATAGATTTCAGCGGCATAGGTCTGGCCCTCCGACGCAGTCTTTGAATTGATATTCTCGTCAGTTCGGATTTCCACCTTAGTGCCTGCTGGGAGGGTAAACGTGGTCGTGGAGATATGTGATTCCGCCGGGTGATAGCGCGGTGGGGTCGGCGGTCCATCGTTGTGCACACGCGGGGGGCGTTCTTGCTGCGTGCCGTTGGCGATAGCTTGCGCTGGCGACGTCGCGTCACCGTAGTCGATTGTGCGTACATTCCGCATTTCCAAGACGCGGGCCGTGCCATCGAAGGCTTTCAAAGTGATCTGAGCTGGTGTGGTTTGCAGTACTTCACCGGAGATGCGAGTGCCGTCTCGGAAAACAACTGTTGCTTCTGGACCCGCCGTGGCGACATCTTTCTTTTCACAGCCTGGAAAGAGGACGAACGCGCAACAGATAAAGAATATAGGTAAACGCATCCCCTTAATCGTAGCAAGACGTTTGAGGATGTAAACGATCAGTGGCTGAAAGGTGCTTCCCGAAATGCGTGGTCGGCAAGGACGGATAGGGCTGCGCGGTCCCGAAGTCGGGTGCTGGGAAGTTTCGTCCCTCGCGATTGTGCCTGTGACGGGCACTGGACGTTATCCACATCCACTTGGCCGAGTAACGCCCTAAGCGCGGATGGGACATGGCCCGGTGGTGGAGGCCTCAGCCGTCACCCGGCAGTGACGTCACGGCTCAGCGGGCAAAATTCGTTTAGCCACTCTGAATGCGGCTTCGGACCTGGATATTTTCGTGGTATGGGCGACC
>JAYVUQ010000171.1:0-5550 GCA_043787785.1 Bryobacteraceae bacterium | reverse complement strand
CACCGCTGACGTAGACGGGTTCGCTGAGTGGCCAGAAGGGGCCAATGACGCAGATCTTTTGCGCAATCAGGTTCGACACCAGCAGGACGGTGACGAAGGCATTCACGAACAGATCGAAGTATTTGAAGCGGACTAGTTTCACCACTAGGCCTTCTAAGATGCCACAAAACGTCGTGTGGCACCAGGAAAACCATCAGGATTTAGCGAGCGCACGGGCTCTTGGTGGCCTGGGCGCAGTTGGGTGAGGTGCAAATCTCGACGATGGCACAGCCGTTGGCTATGGGGATTTCCTCTTGCACCTGCTTGGGCCGCCGGATGATCAGCTTGCCGAGGCGAACGTTGGCATCCTTGCCGAGCGTGAGCGAGTACTCTTTGCGCGCGCCGCTGGCTTTGACGAAGTCGGCGTTGGTGAGAAGCTTCTCGTCGGCACGGGGCATGTTTTCGGCGGCGACGACCCAACTTTTCTTACCGGTCTTCGCGTAGTCGACGACGAGCGAGTCGCCAGAGTCGGTGATCCAGGGGGTCATGTCGCGGCGGTAGAGCGCCAATTGAGGCGATGGGAATTTGGTGGTGTCGAAGGGTCCCCATCCCTCGCTAGTCTTTTTCTCGAGGTGCACTTCGAGAATATCGGTTTCCCCGAGCGCGACTTTTTTGCTCTGCTTCATGGTGTCGCCATCGGGCAGGTAAATGCGAACTTCTTTCTCACCACCGACGGCGGGAGACGCCAGGCAACAGCCATAGATGCCGGTGAGTCGATCGATGGGAAAGACGTTCGATCGAAAGAGAATGCGCGCGGAGCCATCGGCAATGAACACGGGTTCATCACGCAAAGCCACGGTAGCTTGGAGTGCGGCGTCTGGGGTCTCGGTCTTGGATCCTCCACAGGATCCCAATAAAAACGCCAAGCCGAGTACTGGCGTCCATCTTCTCCACGGGTGCATGAACTATGCGCCATTATAGTGAGATTTGACGGCGGGCGCTATGAGAATTGACAAGCATCAGGAAGATCGGCGAATTAGGATTAATTCACGCAGACCAAATGAGTGGCGGGACCAGGAGATTGAGCGCATGATCCGGTCGATTCCCAAAGGCAAAGTTTCGTCCTATTCCGGCGTGGCGGCGGCAGCGGGCTTTCCGCAGAATCATCGCCTGGTGGCGAAGCTCTTGCGCGGTTGCGGGGACCGTCTGCCGTGGCACCGGGTGTTGGGGGCGGATGGGACAATCCGGCTGAAGCATGAGGCGGCCCATGAACAGCGGCTGCGGCTGGAAATGGAGGGGGTGAAGTTCAAGGGAGCGCGGGTGGATTTGGAAGCACACGGGCACGCGTTTCGGCCCTGGGAAGAGAGTTAGCTAGACTGTAGGCATGGAAATCACGCGCCGCGATCTAATGGCTCTTGCGCCGTCCGCACTGGCTCTCCATGCCGCGCCGATGCGGCTGCCGAAGAGTCAGTTTGCCTTGCACCCATTTTTGCTGGCCAATCCGAAGGCCGTGTTTATCCAACGCACGAAGGTGCCGCACAAGATGGACGAGCCGTCGAAATTGGCGGCGGGCTTACAGTTGGCGCGCGAAGTGCTGGTGCCGGTGGAACGCGGTGGCGTGCCGACCTCGCACCGCATTGTGTTAAAGCCGAACTTCACCTCGGTACGCTCGAAGGACCGGCCAGACGTGGAGAACTGGGGCACCGGCACCGATGCGCAATTCTACGAAGGCATGATCCTGGGCCTGAAGGAATTGGGCCTCAAGAAGTTTCACTGGGTGGAGGCCAACGGCTTCAACACCTGGAACTATCGCGGATTTGTCGATATCAACGAGCGGCATGGCGTCGAGATGAATGAACCGGAACGCCGCGCCCGCAACTTCCGCGATGGCTACGAAATGAACTGGCATCAGGTGCCGGAAGCGGTGGTGTACAAGCGCATCCCGCATTTTGCGCCGGTGGGCGAGCCGGATACGTGGTTGCTGAATATTGCCAAGTGGAAATCGCATGGCATGTGCATGACGCTGGCAACGAAGAATCTGCAAGGCTTGGTGGTGAAGCCATTCGTACGCTTCTGCCCCGGTTGGAGCGGTGTGACGGGTGTGCCCGCGTGGATGAAGCCGGACATTCATCAGAACGTTGAGAAAGTGGTGAACACGTTCTTCGATGAGCACAAGCGCAAGGGCTTTGCGCGTTATGACTCGGCGGCGCCGTTGAGCCCGGTGCATCAGGAGATTTGGGCGCACAAAACCTGCGACCATTACCAGACGGTGAAGCCCGGTTTGAACGTGATCGAGGGTATCTATGGCCGGGACGGCGATGGGTTTGGCGTGGGTAACGACCAGCTGACCAACCTGGTGATGTTCGGGCAGGAGCGGTTGCGGCTGGACATGGTGGGCATGTATCTGGGCGGCCATGAGCCGGGCAACGTGAACCTGTTCCGCATTGCTAAGGAGCGCGGACTGACGGATACGATCAATCCCTGGGAAGTAGAAGTTTACGAGTGGGTGAATGGCGCACCCGTGCGTCGCAAATTAACAGACTTTACGCGTACGCCGCTGAAAACTTACTACTTACAGAAAGCCGGCGAGCCAAAGTATCACTTGGTGAATGAGCACTTCGACTATGACAAGGTGAAGGCATAACCTGGGCGACGCGCATTGGATTTACGAAAGCAGAGCTTTGGCGATTACGATACGCTGCATGTTACTCGTACCTTCGTAAATGCGGCCGATTTTGGCGTCTCGGTAGAGCTTTTCGACGGGATAATCTTTGGTGAAGCCCGCGCCGCCAAATACTTCAATGGCCGAGGAAGCGACTTCTTCGGCAATAATACTCGCGTAATATTTGGCCATCGCGGCCTCGGTTTGAAAGGGCTTGCCCGCGTCACGAAGACGGGCGGCGTTGTAGACCAACAGACGCGCGGCTTCTACTTTTACCGCCATTTCGGCCAGGTTAAATTGCACGCCCTGAAACTCACCGATCGACTTACCGAATTGCTGACGTTCCTTGGCGTAAGCCACGGCATGGTCGAGCGCGCCAGAGGCGAGGCCGAGCATTTGTCCGCCGATGGCGATGCGTCCTTCGTTCAAGGTCTCAATGGCGATCTTATAGCCGACGCCGACGCCGCCCATGACATTTTCCTTGGGCACCCGGCAACCATCGAGCAGAAGTTCGCAAGTGGATGAAGCGCGGATGCCCAGCTTGTCTTCCTTCTTGCCAACGGCAAAACCACGGAAGCCGCGTTCGACGAGAAAGGCAGTGATGCCCTTGTAGCCAGCGGCGGGGTTGGCATTGGCGAAAACCAGGAAGAGCTCGGCTTCGTGGGCATTGGTAATCCAAAGCTTGCGGCCGTTCAAAACCCAATGGTCGTGCTTCTCTTCGGCCCGGGTGGCCAGGGCGAAGGCATCGGAGCCGGAAGAGGCTTCAGAAAGGGCGTAGGCTCCGACGGTGCGAGTGGCGAGCTGCGGGAGGTATTGCTTCTTCTGCGCGTCACTAGCCCAGCTGACGATGGCGTTGTTCACGAGGGTATTCTGCACGTCGACCACGACGGCGACGGAAGGATCAACCGCGGCGAGCTCTTCGACGGCGAGGACGGCCTGAAAGAAGCTGCCGCCTTGACCGCCGTACACTTCGGGAATGTCGATGCCCATGAGGCCAAGGCCGAAGAGATCGCGGACCAGACCGGGAGCGAGCCGGCCGTGGTCGTCCATTTCGCGAACCAGGGGCCGAATGCGTTCGCGGGCAAACTTGCGGACGCTGGCGCGGAACATCTGCTCTTCTTCCGTGAGCTGGGTTAACGGTGCGGGGGCAACGTCGGGGATAGCGGTCGACATAGCTTCATTATGCTACCTTGCAACTTATGCGGCACACGATTTTCGTTGGGTGGTTGTCAATTTGTCCGTTGTTCGGCCAAAGCTATGAGCTCGTCATCTCGGGCGCGAAAATAGTGGATGGGACGGGTTCGCCATGGTTCTACGGGGACCTGGCTGTAGCCGGCGGCCGGATCGCGAAGATGGCACCGGCGGGTCTACTCAAAGACGCCCCGGCCAAGCGGCGAGTGGAAGCCAAAGGGCTCGTCCTCTCACCCGGATTTATCGACATTCAGGGGCATTCGCGGGAGTATCTCCTGAACGGCGACGGCCGCGTGATCGGCAAGGTCTCGCAAGGCGTCACCACCGAGATTATGGGCGAGGGCAGCAGCAATGCGCCAGCCAACACGCGGACATCGACCCAGATGCCGGGCAGTGCCATGAGCAAGACGGACAAGGTACGCTTTGCCGGCGACCATGGCTTCGATGGGTGGCTGCGGGCGATGGAGGCCCATGGCGGTAGCGTAAATATGGGCTCTTTTATGGGCGCCGGGACGCTACGGCAGTACATGAAGGCGATGACGCCGGGGCCTCTCACAGAAGCTGAGACCCAAGAACTACAGCGCGTGGTTCGCCTGGGGATGGAGGACGGGGCCTTTGGCATTGCCTCGGCATTGATTTACCCTCCGGATAGTTATTCCAATACCGACGAGCTCGTCGAGATGGCCAAGGCGATGGCGCCCTATGGCGGCGTGTACATCACGCACCTGCGATCCGAGGCGGACCAACTGCTAGAGGCCATCGACGAGGCCATTGAAATTGGCCGACGCGGCGGCGTGGCCGTCGAGATCTACCACTTAAAGGCGGCCGGCAAGGAAAACTACGGCAAGCTGAGCGCGGCGATCAACAAGATTGAGCAAGCTCGGGCCGCCGGCCTGGATGTGCAGGCGAATATGTATCCGTACACGGCGGGGTCCACTGGGTTGACGTCTTGCTTTCCGGCGGACGTGGCCGCTGACGGCAAGCTGTTTGCCAACTTAGACAATCCAACAATCCGGCAAAAGATCAAGACCGAGATCGTCGCTGGCAAAGTGAATTACGAAAATCTCTGCCTGCAAGCCGGGCCGGAGGGCGTGTTAGTACTAGGTCTCAATAAACCCGAAAATCAGAAGTACGTGGGCAAGCGGCTGAACGAGATCGCGGCGGCGATGAATAAGCATTGGGTAGAAGCGGCGATGGATCTGGTACTTAGCGAACGGCAGCGGATCGGCACGGTGTATTTCATGATGAGTGAAGAAAATGTGAAACGGCAATTGCAACTCCCGTGGATCAAGATTGGGACCGATGCCGGGGGCCCCAATCCCAGGGGAGTCACCGGGCGGGTACACCCGCGATCGTACGGCACTTATCCTAGGATTTTAGGGAAGTACGTCCGTGACGAGAAAGTTTTACCGCTCGAAGAAGCCATCCGCAAGATGACCTCGGCGGTGGCAACGCGCCTGTCTTTGCGCGACCGTGGAGTCTTGCGGGAAGGCATGGCCGCCGACCTGGTGCTCTTCAACGAGAGCACGGTGGCCGAACGGGCGACCTATGAGAATCCCCATCAGGTTTCTGCCGGTATCGAGCATGTGTTTGTGAATGGCGTCGAGGTGTGGGCCGAAGGCAAGCATACGGGGGCCAAACCAGGTAAGGCGCTGCGCGGACCGGGCTATCGAGCTAAGTAGATGTCCCCATCTTTGGGCTGAGTCTTTCGACCGATA
>JAYVUQ010000170.1:0-7177 GCA_043787785.1 Bryobacteraceae bacterium | reverse complement strand
CTCCCTTGGCGCCTGTAGCTCGCGGCGAAGCTCCACAGCACCGCGTAGAGCCGATGTCGATCATGCGTCAGGCGATCGCCAATCACATGGTGATGTCGGAGGCCACCTCGGTCCACGTCACCACCGTCCACAAGGTGGACATGACCAAGATCGTGAAGTTACGCGACAAGTCGAAAGCGGCCTTCCAGGAACGCTACGGATTTGGCCTCACCTTCCTGCCGTTCATCATGCGCGCCACGGCCGAAGCCCTGCGGGTGTTTCCGACGCTGAACGCTTCGATTGAAGGCAAGAATGTCGTCTATCACGGCGAGATCAACCTGGGCGTTGCCGTGGCCCTGGACGGCGGGCTGATCGTCCCCGTTATCCGGCATGCGGACGAACTGAACGTCACCGGCCTGCAGCGCAATGTGGTTGATCTGGCCAATCGCGCCCGCTCTAAGCAACTGAAGCCGCAAGAAGTGACGGGTGGCACCTTCTCGCTCACCAACTTCGGCAGCTTCGGCAGCCTCTTTGCGACGCCGATCATCAACCAACCGCAAGTTGCCATCCTGGGATTGGGGGCGATCAACAAAGAAGCGGTGGTGGTAGATGACGCGATTGCGATCCGTTCGATGATGTACCTGGCTCTCACCTTCGATCACCGGCTGATTGACGGCGCGCTGGGAGACCAATTCTGTCTCAAAGTGAAAGCAATTCTCGAGAGCTGGGGCGAACAGGTCCTATAACTGGGGGCGGCGGCGAACGCACTTAGCAAAATGCCCGTTGCAATTGGCGTGGGGAGCCTGTAGGCTGTGACGACTATATCGTCGTTAGCAGAGGGGCCCTATGCATTCATTCAGAACGCGGATACCGTTTGGCTTTGCCATTTTGACGTTGATCCTGGCGGCGGAACTGACCGTGTGTCAGTCGACCGATGCGTTTCTCTCGGGGGTGGTGAGCGACCCTACCGGGGCGCGCGTTCCGGACACGCGGGTGAAGGCGCACAACGTAAATACCGGGGTGATCACCGAGACTCGCGCGAATGAGGCTGGCGTGTATGTGTTCGCCGCTTTGCAGCCGGGACGCTATCAGATTTCCGCCGAGCTCGAGGGCTTTCAGAAGTACGTCGTGAATGGCCTGGAACTGGAGGTGGCCGCCAGAGCCACCGTGAATCTCGCCCTGGAGGTGGGAAAAGCAACGGAGTCAATCGAAGTGAAGGCGGGCGCGGCGCTGCAGCTCGACTTGTTGTCCTCCTCAGTGGGAACGGTGATCAATGGACGGAAGGTGTTGGAACTACCGCTGGCCGGCCGCAATGCTATGGATCTGTTGCGGACGCAAGCGGGGGTGACCGGGGCCAACGGCGGGCAGAACTTCAATGGGGCCCGGGTGGGCAGCTTGAACATCAGTATCGACGGCACCAATGCGCAAGACAACTTACTGAACTCGCTGTTTTTGGCTACGGTCAATTCCGGAGTGAGTGTAGACCGGGTAGAAGAATTTCGGATCGTCACTTCGCCGGCCGATGCGGAACTCGGCCGGGGCTCGGGGCAAATCCAGGCGTTGACCCGTTCGGGAACCAATCAGTTCCACGGGAGCCTGTTCGAGGAGCACCGCAACCGCTCGCTCACGGCGAACAGCTTTTTCAACAATCAACGGGGGACGGCGCGCACACTGCTGATCCGCAACTTTTTCGGCGGTCGCGTGGGGGGGCCGGTGAGGAAGAACCGCACGTTCTTTAACGTCTTCTATGAGCGGCGTTATGAGCGGCAGAGCCAGACGGTGACGAGCACCGTGTATACGGCGCAGGCGCGGCAGGGGCTGTGGAGATTTTATCCGGGGGCGCGCAATGCGAATGCGAACTCCGGCACGCCGACGGTGGACTTGTCCGGAAATCCATTTCGCCCCGCGGCGGCGACGGGAGGGTTGGAAACGATCAGCGTCTTCGGGCGCGATCCGAACCGGCTCACGGCGGACCCGACCGGGACCGTGCAAAAGCAAATCGCGCTGATGCCGTTGCCCAATGATTTTCGGGCCGGCGATGGACTCAACACCGCCGGCTATACCTGGAACCGGGCCCGCCCCTACGACTTCAACCAGTTCGACATCCGGCTGGACCACCAATTCAATACGCGGCATCGGGCGAGCTTTAGTTACAGCGAGCAGGGTTCACAATCGACCAATTTCATCGGGGCGCAGCGCTATCCGACGGTGCCGGGCGCGCAGAGCCCCAATGAGACGAAGACCGAATCGTTGACGGTGACGAGCATGGTGCGGCCGACCTTGCTGAACGAGTTTCACGCGGGCGTCTTCCGCCCTCGGCAGAGCTACCTGGCGCCGTGGACGGTGGCGGGCACCGACGTGTTACCCAACCTGGGCGGGCAGCCGTATGTGTTGCAACTGGGCCTCGCGAACAGCCCCATCAACACGGCGGTGGGCGACGATCCGAGTTCGCGGCTGTCGCCGGTGTACCAGTTCAGCAACAACTTGAGCTGGGTGCACGGAAAGCACACGGTGAAGACAGGTTTTGAGGCGCGCTTCGTGTCCAGCGCCGGTTGGGACTCGTTCTACAACATGCCTCGCGTGGCCCTGGGCGCAACGACCGCGGTGCCGGTGAGGAATATCGACAGCACCTCGATCGCGGGCATCGGGCAGAACCTGGGGGCGCAGACTTTGCTGACGGATCTATCAGGTTCGGTGGGGCAAGTATTGCAGAATTTCAATGCCTCACCGGGAACCAATCCGGCGTTCCTGAATGGCCAGACACGTTATCAGCATGTGCGTGCGCCCGAGTACAGCTTCTTCTTTAAAGACGATCTCAAAGTGACGCCCAACCTCACTTTGAACCTCGGCTTGCGCTACGAGCTTTATGCCGTACCCGTGGAACAGACGGGACGGGGGGCGGCGCTGGAAGGCGGCAGCGGAGCAGTGTTTGGAATTTCGGGGACGGACTTCGGGGCGCTCTTTCATCCGGGGACCACGGCCGGCAAACCGACCTTGATCCGGCCGATTGGTCCGCAGACCGCAAATCCCGCGGACCGCTATTTTCGGGGCGATCATAACAACTTCGCGCCGGCGGTGGGCTTGGCCTGGCAACTGCCTTGGTGGGGCAAAGGCAAGACGGTGGTACGCGTGGGGTACGGCATGGGGTACGAACGAAACCCCATTTTCCTCATCTCGTCGATGAACGGACAAGAGCCTGGATTGTCGAGCTTGGCATCGATGATTCCCACGGCACCGACGAGTCTGGCGAATCTGGGACTGCCGCTCAGGGCTCCGGCCCGGCCCTTGCAAGCG
This sequence comes from Bryobacteraceae bacterium, assembly GCA_043787785.1. Lineage (GTDB taxonomy): Bacteria > Acidobacteriota > Terriglobia > Bryobacterales > Bryobacteraceae > JALHNI01. Next base: position 3,904 of record JAYVUQ010000170.1, on the reverse strand, counting down.
ATTCCCTTTACGGATCGCACCTCGCCCGTCTTTGCGCTCGATAGCCGCTTGCGCACGCCTTACTACCAGAACTTCAGTGCAACGCTGACGCGGGTGCTTCCGGGTGACGCGGTGTTAGACGTGCGTTGGGTAGGCAACGCCGGCGTGAAGCTGATCCAACAGGCTAACATCAACGAAGTGAACATTGTGGAGAACGGGATCCTCGACGCTTTCCGCATCACCCAGCAGGGTGGCAACGCCGCATTGTTCGACCGGCTTTTTGTGGGTCTGCCCGGCGTGGACGGTACGCGGGTAACGGGATCGGATTTCGTGCGCTCGAACAATTCCGGATTGCAGGGCTTTTTGGCGAACAATGACGTCCCCGGGTTCGCCAGCACGTTGAACGTGACGCCGCTGGTGCCGGGGGAGAATGGCGGGTTGTTGCGCCGCGTGGGCTTGCCCGAGAACTTCATTGTGGCCAACCCGCAGTTTGGGGCGGCGACCTTAGCTTCAAACCTGGGCAGTTCCACGTATCACTCGCTGCAGACGGAAATCAACAAGCGCTTCGGGCATGGTTGGGTGCTGCAGGCCAACTATACGTTTAGCAAAGCGCTGGGGAACTATGACGGGGATGGGTCAGCCTTGGAGCAGAATTTCCGGACGTTGCGCAACCGCAGCCTAGACAAGATGCGGATGTCGTTCGATCGCCGCCACGTCGCCAAGGCGAATGGCATTTGGGAACTGCCGTTCGGCAAGGGCAAGCGGTTTGGCGCAAACGTTCCCGGGTGGCTGGGGCACGTGATCGGCGGCTGGCAGACGGGCTCCATTCTGACGATCCAGACAGGCTCGCCGATCTCGTTCGGCGCGGTGCGGGCGTTCAACACGGCGGGCAACAATACGCCGGTACCGGTGGGTGCCTTCCCCAGCGACTTTGGGGAGGTGCGAAGGACCGGGACGGGCGTCGTTTATTTCACAGGACTGAAGCAGGTGCTGGACCCTTATGTGGCGCAGATCACGACGGTGAACGGGATTCAACAGCGGAGCACGATGCTGGCGGTGACCGATGCTGGGGGCAAGGTGCTGCTGCTGAATCCGCAGCCGGGGCAATTGGGGATGGGGCCGCGGTTGCTGACGGGGCCAGGGCTGTTCCAACTCGACCTGAACCTGTTAAAGCGCATTAGCTTTCGGGAGCGTTACGAGTTCACACTGCGCGCCGATGCGATCAACTTCACGAATCGGGCTAATTTCTCGAACCCGGATACGAACATAAATTCATTGAATTTTGGCGTGATCAGCGGCACGAGCGCCGACCCCCGCGTGGTGGTGGTGAGCGCTCGATTTAGTTTTTAGGGCGCTCGCGCTAGCTTGGACCTACCGGTAGAACGGCTTCCAGGTAATCCAGCGCGGGCCATAGTGGGGCTCCGGCTGACTGAGCTCAAGCGCGCCGAGGTCAGGGCCTTTGCCGGTGAAGTTGTCGTTGATCGTCGGCAGGACCAGGCCCGCGTCGATGGCCTTGGTGTTGGCTTTGAGCCGGAAGTTGAGATCGGCGGCGTGGTAGACGTGATAGCGGAGGGCAGGGTCGGGCGGGGCCAGATTCTCGAAGATGTCGTAATCGATTTCGATCCCGTGGGTTTCCTGCCCGACGGCTTGCTGAAACTCGGGCAGTGTGGCAAAGTTGCGCCAGTCGGAGTCCTTGGCTCCCTGCAGGGTCTTGCCCGCGGCGGGGGCGAGCCAACTGTACTGCTTGGGAACGTTGCGATTAGGCCGGAAGCCGTTGTAGTCGCTACTGAAGTTTGAGGTGGCGTTGGCCCAAGTCATGACGCCGCGGTTCGGCGTGTCGCGGCCGAGGAAAAGATTATTGCGGAAGTGCGCGTTCGAGTAGGGATCGCGCGCCGTCTGTTCACCGATAAGTGTATTGTGATAAATCAGGATTCCGGCGGGCGCGGCACCGAATTTGAAGGCGCCGCCTGCGGGCACCTGATAGAGCAGGTTGCGGAAAAAATAGACCGGCCCGCCGAAGACGGGTTGAGAACTGTAGCCATTGTGCGCCGCATTCACGCCGCGATTCTGAAAGACGCGGATGTTGTGTACTCCGCCGTCCGCTTCGATAAAGTCATCGTTGGAGAGGTGAATGTCGTTGTTGTAAATGTCGATGGCTGAGGCCCGTCGTTCGGGGTCGGCGTCCGGCGGACCGTAGGTGGAAATGCAAATGGCATCGTGGAAGTAAGCGATCGCGTTGTGAGCAATGACGTGGCCAGGGCCATAAACTTTGATGGCAAAGAAGCTGCGCAGTTGGTGCGAGGGATAGATACCCGCGGCGCGCGAGCCGACCTGGTTCCAACCGATGAGGCGCATCTGGTCTTCACGGCCCAGAAAGAGATTGTCGGCGAGGTAGAAGTCGCGGGACTCAGCATTTTCGGTCCAGATGCCCACGCCGATATCTTCAAAGCGGCAATTGCGCACGGTGAGTGCCACGGCACCCAGCACCTCCTTCTCACCAGCGAAGATGGCGACCTCGGTATTGCGAAAAGTAAGTCCTTCGATAATGTGGTGTTGCGAGGCGACCACATCCAGGAGCTTGTGGTTGCCGGCGCCATCGAAGATCGCTTCGCCGTCGCCGGCTCCTTTGATGGTGATGGGCTTTTCGGACGTCCCTTTGAGGGATAGCGACCAGGAGCCGGTGAAAGGCGCGCTGAGCGGGTCGACGTAGTTCAGACGTTCGGGACGGTAGAGGCCAGCATGGATGAGGAGGGTGTCACCGGGCTGGGCCTTGGTCATGCGGACGGCGCTCCAGTCGCCACGCCCTTCGCCGTAGTAGGCGGCCTTAAGCCCAATGAAAGCTGGCTCCTGGCGCGGACCTTCATGATCATTTGGGTAGACATGCAGAACACGGCCACCCACATAGGACTTCGGCTCGGCACGTGTGGCGACCGTCACCAATTGCTTGGCTTGCCCGGTAACGCCATCGGGATCCGTGAGCGTAAATTCGCATTCGTAACTCGTGGCCGGCACCAGGCTGAGAATACTGCCGGCGAAGCCGTGGGGCACGGTGTAGGTCATGCTCTCGCGGTCGCGGTAAGACCGTTCCCCGCCGATGCGCAGCAGCGGGAGGGCGGGACGCCAGGCAGCGGTGCCCGTTTGCCGGAAGCGAACCGTGACGGAGGCGTTCCGGTTCTGATCCCCTTCAATGGACCATTCAAAGCCTAGGTTCAGCAGCGTGGGGTGTTCGATGTGAAAGCGGCCGGGCCGGGTGGCGTCCTGGGCCGTGAGAAGGCCCGGGAGGACGAGTAGCAAAGGAGCGAAGCGCATGGGGGAATGATATTACATGGCGGAGAGTAAGTGGCTGGCCGCGAGTGAGGCGCCATTGGCAAACATTTGCGGCTGGATCTGTTTCGCCAGCAGCTGGCGCATGAGGCCTGCCAGGCGCATGGCGTTGAGTGACGAGTATGGGACAGTTACATTGCTGGCCAACGTCGCAGTGCGAAGGTCATCCATGGCGTTTAACCCATGAGAGATCGAGATAGTGGGCACGCCGAGCGCCGCTAGTTCGAGCACGAGGTTGCGATTGCCTTTGCTGATCGCTAGATCGGAGGCCGCCATGATGCGGTCGAACTCAGGTTCTGCGTCGCGGTCGAACAGAAGCAGCTTGGGGTTGGCTTCAAGAAGTATGAAGGCTTCCCTTAGCAACTCCGCAAGCGGAGCGACCGATTCGCTACGACGGCCGGGATGAATGAATAGGGAAACGATGAGGGCGTCGCACGGCAGCCCCGCCTGTTGCCGGGCTTCGATCCGATCCGCGCGCTGATAGCGCAGCGGGCGCAGAACCGGACCCACGTAAGTAACTTTGCCGGCCAGGTAGGAGGGTTCAGGAAAAGTGCCGGGTTGGTCGAGAAACAAAACCTGGTCGGCGTAACGCAGCGACTGC
>JAYVUQ010000169.1:0-3496 GCA_043787785.1 Bryobacteraceae bacterium | reverse complement strand
CCACCGGGCGAGTACCGTCTCTTTCCCGTGGTGGATGCCGACATCACCGACCCGCAAGTATTCGAACGGCTTCTCGCCACCGCCACCAAGCTCACCCTGGCACCTTCGTCCAGCGAGACGCGTCATCTTTTCGTCCGATAGTTGCCGTGGCTGGGGTAGTGAGCCTAATCGTAATACTCTTGCCCCAAGTGCGTGATCAGGTCCTCGCCCCGCATCCAACGCAAGGTATTTTTGAGCTTCATCAACTGGATGAACACGTCATGCTCCGGGTAAAGCCCCGGCGCGGTCATTGGCGCCTTGAAGTAGAAGCTGAGCCACTCTTGCACGCCCTTCATGCCGGCCCGTTGAGCGAGGTCGAGGAACAAGACGAGGTCGAGCACCAGGGGGGCCGCCAGAATCGAGTCCCGGCACAGGAAATCGATCTTGATCTGCATCGGGTAACCCAGCCAGCCGTAGATGTCGATGTTGTCCCAGCCCTCTTTCTGGTCGCCGCGCGGCGGATAGTAATTGATCTTCACGGAGTGGAAGAGGTCTTTGTAGAGCTCGGGATAAAGGCCCGGCTGCAGGATCTGGTCCAGCACGCTGAGCTTGGTCTCCTCCTTGCTCTTGAAAGAGCCCGGATCTTCGAGCACTTCGCCATCGCGGTTACCCAGAATGTTGGTGGAGAACCAGCCGCTGCAGCCCAGCATCCGCGCCTTTAACCCCGGTGCCAGCAGGGTCTTCATGTAGGTTTGGCCGGTCTTGAAGTCCTTCCCGCACACTGGCAGGCTGCGATCCTTGGCTAGCGTCAGCAAGGCCGGAATATCGTGGGTCAGGTTCGGTGCTCCGTTGGCGAAGGGAATACCGGACATCAGCGCGGCGTAGGCGTACACTTGGCTGGGCGCGATGTCGGGGTCGTTCTTGGCCAGCCCTTGTTCAAACGAGGCCAGCGTCTGATGCACCTTCGCGGGGCGATGGAACACCTCGGTAGAGCCGCACCAAATCATGACGGACCGGTCCACGTCATTCTTCTTCTCGAAGCTCTTGATGTCGGCCATCAGCGCCTCGGCCTTGTCGCGTAGCGTGCCCTTGGTTTTCACATTGGGCCCGTCAATGCGCTTCACGTAATTCTTATCGAACACCGCCTTCATCGGTGTTATCTGCTGCAGGTTCTTCTTTACCTTGCGGAGGATCTCGGGCTCGAGCACGCGGGCATTGACGGCGGCCTCGTAGGCATTGTCCTCGAAGATGTCCCAACCGCCGAAGACCAGTTGGTTGAGCCCCGCCAGGGGGACGAAGTCCTTGATCTTGGGCACGCGGTTATCGGTGCGCTTACCAAGCCGGACGGTGCCCAGTTGCGTGAGTGATCCGATGGGCTGGCCCAGCCCTTTCTTGATGGCTTCGACGCCCGCCATAAAGGTCGTGGACACCGCTCCGAGGCCGGGAGTGAGGATGCCGAGTTTGCCCTTAGCCGGGGCGATTTTGGAAGACATAGCTGCTTTTGAGGTTAGAGATTCTCGTTGGGATGGGTCAACCTTTCCTGCGGCGGAAACGCAAATAGGGAAGATTCGGCTATGTATAATGACTTAGATAAAATGAAATTGCATAGAATGCTGGCGCTGCCCCTCCACCGCGCCGTCCAGCGCGCGCCGCTCGTCCTGTTGCAGGGCCCCCGCGGTTCCGGCAAGTCCACGTTGCTGCGCAGGGAGTTCCCCGGCCACACCTTTGTCTCACTCGAAGATGCCCGGGATCGTGCCCGCGCCCGCATCCAGCCAGACCGCTTCCTCGCCAGTCTGCGTGGCGCCGCCATTGTCGACGATGCGCATCGCGCCCCCGAGTTAGTCGAGTTTCTGCGAGCCTCGGGTGCCCCCAATCCGGTCGTGCTCGCGAGCGCCCGCCGCCTCGATTTGCCGCTCGCCGAAACCCTCGAACTTCACCGGCCCACCCGCGCCGAGAGCCAGCGCCGGCCCGCGCTGCCGCTGGCCATGCTGGGCCGCTTTTCGCCGGCTCTCAGTTTGCCCGCGGCGACGCTTCCGTGGCCCGCTCACCGCGGCTTCCTCGAATGCGATGTCCGCGATCTGGTCCGCCTGCATGACCTTGATCGCTTCGAGGCGTTTCTCCAAGCCGCCCGGCAACGCAGCGGTCAGTTGCTTGACCAGCAAGCGATCGCCAACGATTGCGGCCTCGCCCATCGCACCGTCGTGCGATGGTTGGCGGTGCTGCATGCCTGCTTCCTCACGGTGTGTCTACCCCCCGCGAGCATTCACTTGTCGCGCCGTCTGGTCCGCCGGCCCAAGCTACACTTCTTCGACCACGAGAGCTTCGAGAGCCAAGTGATCTCCGAGATCTATCGCAACGCCCACCATGCGGGCGAGAAGCCGGATCTGCGGCATTGGCGCGACTCGAACGGCTTCAGCATCCCCCTCATTATTGAAAGCGAATCCGCGCTCCCCGTCCCCGTCGTAGTCGCCGCCAATCCGACTCCGGCTGACCTGGCCGGGCTCAGAAGATGGATGGCCTTGGCGGGAGTGACGCAAGGCGCGGTGGTTGGACAAACCAAGCCGCTGGCGCGAGGCGGCAATCTTCAGCGCTACGCGTTGGCCGATCTCTGAATGACTACCAGCCCTTTTGCTGCCGCAGTGTACTGATATGCGCCAAATGGTGCTTGCCGTGCCAGGCGTAAAGCTCCAACTGGAGGTCGAGCGTGTTCTCGCCGCTTTGCGGATGGCGAAAGACCCGGCTGAATGCCTCCAGCGGCAGAGCCCGCCACAGCAGCACCCAGCGCAGATGCAGCGCTTGTAAGAGGGCTAGCGACGGCTCGATGGGGCCCAGCTTCGCATCGTTTAGCTCCGCCCACGCCACCTCGTCGTAGGCCTTGATCATCGGCGCATCCTCGGTTAAAGCCCACCGCGTGCGGATGTAGGCATTCAGATGCGAATCGGGCAGGTGGTGGACCACTTGGCGCACCGTCCAGCCGCCTTCGCGGTAGGGAGTATCGAGGTGGGCGTCGCCCAATCCGGTGATCGCCACGCGGAGTTGGGCGGGCAGGTTGGCGATCTCGCGGATGAGGGTTTGGCGCCGCTCCGGCGAACGCTCCTGGCGATCGAGGAATTCTCCGATGGGGTAGCGAGGGTCCATGGCTTTTAGGTTGGCATAAGCTGGAGGGGTGAAGATTGTCCGGATTGATGCACACTTGATGAGCTTTCCGTTCGCGGAGCCGATTCAGCTCGCCTACCACGGCGGCGATCGCCGCATTGTGAAGCGGGACGCGATGGTGATTCGCGTGGAGTGTTCGAACGGCCTGGTAGGCTATGCGCCGGGCTCGGCCACCGAGGGCGTGCGCGACCTGATCGCCACGGTGATCGCCCCCTATCTTATCGGCCAAATGCTAGCCGATCCCGACGCGCTGCGGGTCCGGTTTGCGAGCGAAGATCCGGCGGCCGTGAAGGCCTACAGCATGGTGGAGGTGGCTCTTTACGACCTAGTCGGAAAACATCGCGGTTTGCCGGTGTCCGAG
>JAYVUQ010000168.1:0-2954 GCA_043787785.1 Bryobacteraceae bacterium | reverse complement strand
CCGCGTCACAATGCCACCGGCGCCAATAATCTGCGTGGTGGGGTCGTAAATGGGGATCTGTTGCCCGCCCGCGTTCACCCAATTGCGGAAGTCGCCGTTGTACATTTCGGGAGTCGGCACCGTACGCTGGGCACCAGTGGCCCCTTCCCGGTTGCGGAAGGCTTCGTAGCTAAAGAAGAAAAAGGTCTTGTTCCGACCGTTGTAGAGTTTCGGAATCACCACGGGGCCGCCGACGGAGGCACCGAAGTCATGCTGTTTGTAAACAGGCCGCGCAATGCCGCGAGCGTTATTGAAGAAGTTGTTGGCGTCTAGGTCATTGTTGCGCAGGAACTCATAGGCGGTACCGTGCAGCTTATTCGTGCCCGATTTCGACGCGAAACTCATGATGCCACCCGTCGCCTGGCCGAATTCCGCTTTGAAGCCGTTCGTGTCCACCGTGAATTCGGTGATGGCTTCGATCGACGGCGCGTTGACGGCCACCCAACTCTGCGTCAGCGCGCGAGTGGTATTGGCCGAGATGCCGTCCAGATTGGTGCCGTAACCGGCTGCCTGTCCGCCCCCGAGAATGAAGCCTTGGTCGCCGCCAACGTTCTTCGCCTCTGGCGTTAGCGCCGCCAAGTTAAATGGGCTACGCAACGTGCCACCCACCACGAGCGGCAGTTCGTCCACCAACTTATTGTTGATCGTCACACTGGACTTCGCGTTTTCCGTCGACAAGGTCAACGCGCTCGCCGAAACTTCCACCGCTTGCGTGGCCGTCCCCACTTCCAGCGTGGTGTCGGCACGCAACGTGGCCGACGCATTCAGCGCCAATCCCGTCAGCGTGGATGGGCGGAAGCCTTCCTTCTCCACCCGCACCGTGTAGACGCCCACCTGCAATTGGGGCACCGTAAATTCGCCGTTCGAGTTCGAGGGCGCATTAAACCTGACACCGGTCTCCGTATTGGTGAGAGTCACCTTGGCTCCGGGGATGACTGCTCCGGATCCGTCACGGATGGTGCCCGTGATGGTTCCTCGTTCTGATTGCGCATTGAGTAACAACGTACACACGCTTACCAAAAGCGTGAGTTGACGGATGAACTGACTAAACTTCATGCTCGTTAGACCCTTCCTATCTACCCTTTTGTTTTAGGGACTGATCCCTTGGGTTGCCCCGAACTATATCACGGCTTCAAGGAACAGGTGCCTAACTAGCCCACCGCATGAGCGGTGGGGCACATCTTTACCGCTCACACAGGCCATGCCAGCCGCAAGCTCGAATGAGGCAAATTGAGAAGTACTTCTTCGAGCAGTCACAGCACTATATTAGTACTCTAGCTGCTTGACTTGTTATCTTTGATGGCCCGGGAAAGCACACCCACTATAGCCCCCGATGATACTCGGGGGATCTCATAAGCTTCCGCATTGAGTCTCTTTCCGCGAAGTTGACTTGGCCAATTTCTTTCATAAATCGCCCGCAGACTACGTTTTCACACTGTCAAGGAACTAGCTAGTCTAGTGCTCTGACCGATTGAAACAGTTTCTTTGAGCCGCGCCTGTCGGAAGCGGGCCGATGTGCCAAATGAGCCTAAAAAGAGGGGCCCGCTCCCTCCGGACGCGGCTCAAGATGCCTGATTCCCTTAGAACCAAATCACGCGCGAAAGTCCAGGCCGGGCCGGTTTTAGTTAGTTAGAAAAGGCGCGGCGCGTGTGGAAGTGAATCAGCGCGGCCATTAGGTAGAAGACTCCCCCCACTATTAGCGTGTTCCCCAGCCCGATGTAGATGGCGAGAAAGATCGCACTCGCCGAGCCCAGCACACTGGACGCCGCATTCAGGCTCCACGCCCAGCGGACCGCCGTGGGGAAACGCAGCTCCAGGGTGTTCAAAGCCGTTGGGAAAGGCAGCCCCATCACAAAGCCCACCGGGACAATCAGCGCAATCGTGATCAACACCTTCACTTCCCATGGCCAGCCCACCAATGCCGCGGTGAGCGCCGGCGCGGTGAAGCGCAGGGCGGCGACCAGCACAAAGACGAGGCAGAGAGCCTGCCGCAAGCGCGCCGGATTAGAAAAAGTGAGGCGGCGGGAAAAGGAGCTACCTACGCCGCTCGACACCAGCATCGAGAAAATAATTACCGTGAGCGCGTAAGTGGGGTGCCCGAGGAAGAGCACGAACTTCTGAATCAACGCCACCTGAATCATAATGTAACCCGCGCCGATGCAGAGGAAGTAAAGCAGGAACTGCCGCGCGGCGGAATCCTTCGGCAGTTTCGTGCCCAGCACCAGCGGCGGCAGGGCCAGCACCACGATGGTGGCCAGCACGCTGATGATCATCAGGCCGAACAGCAACGGCACGGCGCGGTTGATCTTATAGTCGGCACTGTCTTGCCCGCCTTGCGTGAGGAAGGCCCATAGGTCGCGTGGCTGGACGGTGTAGAAGAAGAAGGGCCGGTCATCACCCACGGGCGACAAGTCATAACGGTAGTTGGCGAGGAAAGCGGCCTTGTCGGTGGCTACCAGATAGCGGCCAAACTCATTGCGCGCGCCGTCACCGGGCAGATAGATCTTCTCCATGCCGGATAAGCGAATCACTTCGCGCGTACGCTCCACATCCTGGGCGGAGAAAGGCTGGCGCGAGATCATCACGGTATCTTTGGAGCCCCAACCCTGCGTGGACCCTTCGCGCACAATGATCACGTGTTGTGCGATATCGGGCGTGCCACCCAACCGGTTGAGCGCTTCATTGGCCAGGGTTAACAAACGCAGGCTCTCGCGAGGAGGGTCGAAGCCCCAGCGGGTGAAGGCCATGAAGCCATCGTCGGTGAGGTGGCTCAAGTAGTCGTAGAACGCGTCGGTGGTGTAGAGGTTGTTCTCGGAGAGGGCGAAGGCGCCGGCGGCGGTGGAGGCCCAGGTATCGACGAGCGTCGCTTGCAGCACCTGATAACGGTCAGTACTGCGGCGAACGAAGCTGCGGCC
>JAYVUQ010000167.1:0-4087 GCA_043787785.1 Bryobacteraceae bacterium | reverse complement strand
ACCCGCGAGATGAATGGCCGCGTCGCGCTCGAGCCCGGGGCGAAGCTCGCGGCGGACTTTATCGCCGATAGCTTCCGCAAGGCCGGGCTGCAGCCTTGTTGCAATGGCTCCTACCTGCAGGAGTTCCCGCTGACCGCCCCGCTGGGTGACCCAGCTAACAGCAGTGTCCTTTACCAGGGCCAGAAACTCGCCTTCACCGGCACCTTCAAAACTCCCATCGACCTCCGCGCACCCCTCGTCTTCGCGGGCTACGGCATCACTGCCCCCGAGTACAAATACGACGACTACGCCGGGCTCGACGCCAAGGGCAAAGTCGTGGTGATCTTCGACCGCGAGCCGCAGGAGGCCGATGCCAACAGCATCTTCCTCGGCAAAGGACTCACCAAGCACGTCGCCCCGCGCGGCAAGCGGCTCAACGCCCAGGCCCACGGCGCGGTGGGCGTGCTGGTGCTCCCGAGTCCGCTTACGACGACGGCGCCTTCGGCTAGTGACCGCACTCCGTTGCGCGGCAGCGCGGCCACAATGTACGACGAGCCCTTGCGCATCCCGATGTTGACCCTCACCAAAGAGTCCGCCGCCATGCTGCTGCCGGACTACGCGCAGCGCCAGAACCAAATCGACCGCGGGCCCAAGCCTGCCTCGCAAAGCCTGGCCGGTGAAGTGGAGATCCGCCTGCGCAATCGCAGCGTGCGCGAAGGCGTCACTTGGAATGTGATCGGCATCCTGCCCGGTAAATCCAAAGAAGTCGTCTTGCTCACCTCGCACTACGACCATCTGCCAACCCGCGGCGAAAACTACTACCCCGGCGCCAACGACAATGGCTCCGGCACGGTGGCGGTGATGGAACTGGCCCGCATCTTCGCCGCCCAAAAGAAGCGGCCCCGCCGCACGCTGGTCTTCATCTCCTTCGGCGCCGAAGAGGAAGGGCTTCTCGGCGCCTACCACTACGTCGGCCATCCGCTGTTTCCGCTGGCCGCCACCAAGGCCGTCATCAACCTCGACATGGTGGGGCGCGACGAAGCGCACACGCCGCAAACCGAAGGCCGCATCACGCTGCCCGCCGAAACGCGCAATCACCTCAACCTGATGGGCGGCGCCTACTTCCCCGCGTTGCTAAAGCAGTTGCGCCAAGCGAACGCCAAAGTCGGTCTCGTGCTCGACGAAAAGTACGATCATGACTCCACGCAGAACGCCCTCTACCGCTGTGACCACTTCCCGTTCCTGGTCGCCGGCGTACCGGACCTCTGGCTCTTCGGCGGCTGGCACCCTGGCTATCATGAGCCTTCCGACACCGTCGAGAAGATCAACTGGCAGAAAATGCCACGCGTGGTGCGGCTGGCTGAACTTACGGCCGCGCGCTTGGCGAAGTAACGCGCCCTTGGCCTAGCAAAGCGAAGCCCGCCCAATAGTAAGGGTGCGCAAACTGCGGCGAGCGCAGCATCGCGCGCGAAGCCGACTGGAGCGCTGAAGCCGGCCCCCCGCCGCGCACCAGTTGCCCGTAAAAGGCCAGCATCAGCTGCGTCGTGCTTTCGGAATCTACCTTCCATTGGCTCACCAGCGCGGCCGGTACGCCGGCGGCCTGAAAGGCCCAACTCATGCCGATGATCCCTTCGCCATCGGTGACGCGGCCCCGGGCCGTTTCGCAGGCCGAAAGTACCACCAAATCCGCGCGCAGGGGCAGTTCCAGAATCTCGCGCGCTTCGAGCATCCCGTCCTCTTTGCCCTGCGGATCACGAGCCAACGCGACGTAGGAGTACATCGGACTGGCGGAATTCAGCACGCCGTGGGTGGCCAAGTGCAGAATACTCGCTTCGGCGGCCTGGGCCTTCCAACGATCCTCCGTCGCCGCTTGGCCCGTAAAGACCGCTTCGCCATACAAACGGCCCAGCGCCGCCGTTTCGCGCGCCGCGTGCGGTAAGCGTGGCAACGCGCGCCCCGTGGCCGGATCGCCCATCGCCAATAACTTCCGCGGCGCGGAAGGCCGCGTAGAACGGCCCTCCCGCAATACCGTCAGCGATGGCGCGTAGTACACACTGCGGCTCTCAATCAGAAAACGGCCATCCTCGGCCAGCAAGGCGGGAAACGGAAGCCCCCACAGCGGACCATCCGGAATAATGCCGAGTCGCGTGCGGCCGCGTAGTAACCCCGCGGCGGGCGCGAGCAGTTGTCGATACAGCGCGGTGGCCGAAGCACGGAAGCTCAGATCCCGGGAAGCCAGTTGGCGCCGAAACGTTTCGATACTCCGCTCGAGCGCCGATTGGTCGCCTTTGAGTCGCAGTACTTCGAGGTGCGGCTGGCCAACCGCGTCGCGCGTGATGACAAAGAGATGGAGCTGGTCCCCATGGACGGCATACTCGAGCAGCGCCGAGAGGGCGTCCGGCAGTAAAGCACCCGCCTCGGCCAGGGTCACCGGCTCCGCCTCACTACGCGAAACGCGCAGTTCCGGATGGGCCGCGGCCCAGCGCAGTTGAAAGACTTCGAGCCCGTGCGCCGCGGCGCGCCAATGTTCGCGTACGGCGTCGGGCTGAGCCGCCTCCGCCAATTGGGCCGTAGCGCGGCTGAGTTCGGCGCTCAAAGTGGACTCCTGCTCTCGTTCCCCGGCGCTCATCACTTTGCTGAAAGCCGCCCGATCCACGCGCATCGCATCCAGTAGCCACTGCGCTCGCGAACGCTCCGCCACGCGCAGGGCCTCCCAGGTTTGGCCCTGGTCCACCAATACGCTGAGCCACGAATAAAACGGACTGGTCCGGCCGGCAAAAAAGCGTTGGCCTTGCAACTCTCCGCCCGCTCGGTTGCGGCGCCAGCTCTCAATCGCGGCCACGGAAGAAGCAAAGGCGCCGGCCGCTTTTGCCTGGTCCCCCGATAGCCGATGCGCCTGCCCCAGCGCGTCGTAAGCCTGCCACTCCAAATCCGAACTGGGATAGCGCCGGGCGATCTCGACTGCCCGCTCGGCCGCGGCCAGGGCGTCGGCGGGATGGCCCAGCCGCACTTCGGTCCAGGCCACGTTGGCCCAGGTTTCCGCTACATCCGCGGGTCGGTGCAAGTGCTCGAGCAGCGTCAAGGCCTCGTGCAAATCCCGTAAGGCTTCCGCGGGGCGACCGGTCTGGCGCCAGACGCTCGCCCGATTCACCAGCGCATAGGCGAGAGGTTGTCCCAGCTTCTCCCGGCGCGCGATCTCCACCGCACGGTTCAAGAACTGGCGGGCCTCATCCAAGCGCCCTAGGCCTTGATAGACGGGGCCGATATTGCTGAAGCAATCCGCCATCCGCGCGGGAGGCGCGCCCGCCGCCTCGAGCCCTTTCATTTCAAGCTCCAAGAACCCGAGCGCCGCCGCCGCATCGCCTTGAAAAGATAACAAAATACCAATGTTTCCCGCAAATCCTGTCATCTCGTCGGCCAGATTGAGCTTCTCGGCCAAGCGCCAACCTTCCTCCAGAATCTGCACCGCCTGGCGCGCGTCTCCCAGGCGTTGATAGTCCACCGACAGGTTGTTCAACGTGCGGATCAACGGTCGCTGATTGGGCAAAGGCCGCAGCAACGACACGCCGCGCAGATCGGAGGTCAGGGCCTCCGGGTATTGGCCCAGCGCGCGCTGCGTAACGCCCATCACACGCAGAATGTCGGCAATCAAGAGCGGATCGTCTACCGCCTCCGCCAAAGCCAAGGCGGCTTGAAAGCTCTTCAGGGCCAGCAGCGGATTCCCTTGCCGGCTATGGCAAAGCCCGATCTGGCGCGTCGCGGTCACCTGCTCTCGAAGATTTCCCAGCGCCTGGGCTGCCTTGAGCGCCGCCTGATTGGCGTCCAGCGAAACGGCGAATTGCTTCTGCTCAAAGGCCTGGTCGGCGCGTTGCCGGAGTTCTTTGAGATCCTGCGCCGCCAGCGTCCAGGCCAGCAGGGCGAGCGCGATTCTCATGGGCCGCCCTCCAAGCTGGCGGCCAGCCGGTCGATCCACGCCAACCCAGGATTGTCGGCCTTCAGAAGCTCAAGCTCGCCTTGCGCCTCCTGCCGCAAACCGGCTTCGGCGAAGAGCTGCGCGCGCCGCAAGTGCGAGCCGCCGACGGCCGCCAGCGCATCGGCCACCGCCTGG
>JAYVUQ010000166.1:0-2825 GCA_043787785.1 Bryobacteraceae bacterium | reverse complement strand
TCAGCCGCAACACGCTGCGCGGCTTGGGTGCGGATATCTCCGATGCGCTCAACGTCTACCTGAAAGAACGCTCGGGGAATCCCAGCTTGGCACTCACCGAAACCCAGCCTTCGCAGCGCGCTTTGGGTAACTTATACGGTTTGATCAACAATTATAGCGCCACTTACAATTTCGGCCGCGATGGCAAGGCCGTTCCTTTTGGCCAACCACTGCAACGAAGCTTTGGCACCCGGGAATACGAGTTTTACGTGCAGGATACTTGGAAGGCGCGTCGCGACCTGACGTTGACCGCTGGGCTCCGCTACGGCCTATATCAGGTGCCCTACGAGAAAAATGGCGTACAGGTGGTGCCGACTACGGGTCTCGATGTCTATCTTGCGGAACGTATCGCTGCCTCTAATGCCGGAACATCGGGCGCTTTGCAGCCGAACGCCTCGCTTACCTATAACTTGGCCGGTCCGGCTAATAATGGGCCTGGTTGGTATAAGCGGGATACGAATAACTTCGCGCCGCGCTTCTCCTTTGCTTACGCTCCGGTCAGTGACTCGCTGCTCGGCAAGGCGTTCGGTAAAGGCAGTGTCATCCGCGGCGGCGCTTCCATGCTCTACGATCGCTATGGCAGTGATATGGTCCTGAATCTCGATCGTGCCGGATCTCCCGGTCTCGCCAGCCCGGTTACGCAGCCGCGCAACACCAACTTCAGCGATTCGGCCCGCTACCCCACGCTGCCCGCTTTGCCGGTGACCACAGCGGCTAAGTTCCCCTTGACGCCAGCGACCATCCTTGGCGGCTTCGGTTCTTACTCCGGTGTCTTCCCCAACCTCGTTGCGCCTTACTCATTGCTCTTTAACTTCACTTACTCCCGGCCCCTGCCCGGCAAGCTGGTCACTGAGTTCGGCTATGTGGGCCGCTTGGCGCGTAAGTCGCTCGTGCAGGTTGACGTCTTCCAGCCGCTCACTCGTTTCCGCGACGCGAAGTCCGGCCAAACCTGGGCGCAAGCTGCCGGCTTACTGCGCGATCAGTTTGAAAAAGGCATCACTCCGGCTCAAGTGAAAGCGAACCCCGGCATTCTGGGCATGGTGCCATTCATCGAGAATATTTTCCCTGGCGCCGCAGGCACAAACTTTGCCGGCAGCGCGACGGCGAATTACTTCTACACCACTTATGAAACCTACGATGGCAGCGATCTGGATGCGCTCAACGACATGGATCGCGAACGTGATGCCAACGGCAAGTGCATCTCCGTCTTCGGTTGCAATACCTTCTTTGCTAACCAGAATGCCGGGAACGTTGCCTGGAGTAACGCGGGCCGCTCCTCCTTCCACGGCGGCCAGTTCACCCTGCGCCGTCCGGTAAGCCAAGGCTTCGGTTTCGACTTCAACTACACTCTGTCGCACTCCATTGACATTGCCTCGGTCTCCGAGTCGGCTTCCGGTGTCAGCGGCGGCGTTTTGCAGGATACTTTCAATCCCAACTCCTTCCGCGGCTCCTCTGACTTCGACATCCGCCACAACATCACGGCGAACGGAGTGTATGAACTGCCTTTCGGTAAGGGTAAGCGCATGTTGGGCAATGTCTCTGGCTGGATGAACCAGATCGTTGGCGGCTGGCAGGTGTCGTCCGTCTGGCGTTACCGCTCCGGTCTCCCTCAGGTGATCACGAACGGCGGCGTTTACCCCACCAACTATCTGAACTCCGCGCTGGCCATTCCGAAACCCGGCGTGGCTCGACCGGAAGCCAGTGTGGGCTACAACCAGAACGGTAACCCCAGCATCTATCGCAACACCAATTTGGTGAATTCCTTCATTGGCCAGTACCCCGGCACTACCGGATCGCGCGCCATTCTGCGGACCGCGCCCATGACCAATGTCGACCTGTCCGCTGGCAAACGGTTCACCTTGCCCTGGGAAGGCCACAGCGTCCAAGTTCGCGCCGAGGCGTTTAATGCCTTCAACAACGTGAACTTCACCACGGCCAGCCTCAACCTGTCAAATCCCAGCACCTTCGGCCAGTTCACCGAGGTGATGCCCGCCCGCGTCATTCAGTTCGCGCTCCGGTACGAGTTCTAAACTAAAGAACATGCACTCGTTGCGCTGGCTGATCCTACTCACCGCGCTGGGATCCCTCGGGCTCCCAGCGGTCGACAAGAAAACGAAGGAAGCGAAGGCACCCGTGTTGCCCAAACTGGGCGTCAAGACGCCGGGTGTCCAGATCCCGTTCGCTTCTCTGAAGTCGGAAGCTGAGGTGATGGTGGAAGGCCCGGGAGCGTCGCTGCTGTTCACGGATCAGGTGATGACCGCCAGTTCCACGGGTGCCTTGGTTCGTATCGATCCCAAAACCAACAAGCTCGCTGACCCCTTCCTTGGCTTGGAACCGCCCTGCTCCGGCCTGGTATCCGCCTTTGCCAGCATCTGGGTTCCGCAATGCGGCAAGGAGAATCTGCTGCGGCTCGACGCCAAGACCGGCAAGGTGACTACGACCATTGCCGTGGGAGTGGTGCCCTCGCTGAATGGTCTGGTGGCTACGCAAGATAGCTTATGGCTGCTCTCTGACCTCCGCAGCACCCTTTCGCGCATCGATCCTCAGGCCGATACGGTTGTCGCCGAAGTCCGCGTCGAGCCGGGGTGTACAGCACTTGCCTTTGCCGAAACCGCCCTGTGGCTCGCCTGCCCTTCGCTCAACAAAGTGATCCGCATCGATCCGCGCACCAACCAGGCCGTCAATCGTATTGATGTTCCCGGCAAACCCATTTCGATTACCTCCGGCGAAGGCTCCCTCTGGGTACTCTGCCAAACCGACGGCAACGTGGTCCGCATCGACCCCAA
>JAYVUQ010000165.1:0-4879 GCA_043787785.1 Bryobacteraceae bacterium | reverse complement strand
TTGGAAGAGACGCCCAACGAGGCGTTGCGCCAGAAGCGCGTCGACCAGAAGCCATACTGGGATGTGGAGCGCGCCCGGGTGGGCAACACGCGCACGGTGCCCGTGGAAGTGATCGTCAACGGCCAAGCGGTTGCCCGGCGCGATATTGTCGCCGACGGCGAGTTGCGCGACGAAGCGTTCGAGGTACCGATTGAGCGCTCCGCCTGGGTGGCGCTGCGGATTCTGCCCTCGTCGCATACAAACCCGGTTTGGGTGACCGTGGCTGACCAGGCGATCCGGTCACGCAAGAGCGCCGAGTGGGCGCTAAAGGCCGTTGAGCAGTGCTGGACCCAGAAGGTGAATCGGGTCCGGTTGAAGGAGCAGGGCGAGATGAAGCGCGCTTACGATCATGCGCGGGCGGAGTACCGGAAGTTGCTGGCCGAAGCTCAGGACTGGTGATCAGCCAATCAAATCATGCACGACATTGCCGTGGACGTCGGTGAGACGGAAATTGCGGCCTTGGAATTTGTAAGTGAGTTTCAAGTGGTCGAAGCCCATCTGGTTCAGGATCGTCGCGTGTAAGTCATGCACGTGGACTTTGTTTTTGGCCACGTTGAAACCCAAGTCGTCGGTTTCGCCATAGACGAGCCCAGGCTTGAAGCCGCCGCCGGCCATCCACATGGTGAAGGCGTTGGGGTGATGGTCGCGGCCGTCGTTGCCGCCTTGGGTCATGGGCGTACGGCCGAATTCGCCGCCCCAGACGACGAGGGTGTCGTCGAGCATGCCGCGTTGTTTGAGGTCGGTGACGAGGGCGGCGCAGGCTTGGTCAGTCTCTTTGCAGTTGATGGCGAGGTCGCGCTTCAGTT
This sequence comes from Bryobacteraceae bacterium, assembly GCA_043787785.1. Classification (GTDB taxonomy): domain Bacteria; phylum Acidobacteriota; class Terriglobia; order Bryobacterales; family Bryobacteraceae; genus JALHNI01. The sequence continues at coordinate 4,034 of JAYVUQ010000165.1, read as the reverse complement.
GGCCGTGCTGATCCCAGGCTTCATGAAAGATCTGAACGAAACGAGTGCCTTTTTCCACTAACCGGCGGGCCATCAGGCAACTGTTGGCGAAGCTGGGTTTGCCCGGTTCGGCGCCGTAGGATTCAAGGATGTGTTTCGGCTCCTTGCCGATGTCCATCACGTCGGGGGCGGCGACTTGCATGCGCGAGGCCATTTCGAAGGCGCTAATGCGCGTCGAAATTTCGGGGTCGCCGATGGCGGCGAGGCGCAGTTGATTCATGCGCTTGAGGGTAGAAAAGGTCTCTTGCTGTAAGTTGTCATCGATGCCCGCTGGATTCGAAAGATAGAGCACCGGGTCGCCGACATTGCGGAACTGGACGCCCGAATAGACGGTGGGCAGGAAGCCGGAGCCCCAGCAGCTATTGCCGCCGCTGGGGCCTTTCTTTCCGGTGGAGAAGACGACAAACGCCGGCATATCGCGGCTCTCACTGCCCAGGCCGTAGGTGACCCAGGAACCAAAGCTGGGCCGCCCGAAGATCATGTTGCCGGTATTCATGAGTAACTGGCCGGGGGCATGGTTGAAGGCGTCGGTGGACATGGACTTCACAATCGTCAAGTCATCAATGATCTTGGCGGTGTGAGGTAGTAACTCTGAGATCTCCGTACCGTTCTTGCCGGCACGGTTGAACTTGAACTTAGGCCCGAGCAAGGTGGAATTCGGGTTAATGAACGCTGCGCGATAGCCCTTGAGTAACTCGGGCGGCGGCAACGTACCATCGAATTTGGCGAGTTGCGGTTTATTGTCGAATAACTCCAGGTGGCTGGGCGCGCCGGCCATGAATAAATAGATAACGCGCTTGATTTTTCCGTCGAAGTGAGGCTTCTTGGGCGCCAGCGGATCTAGGCCCGACGGCGCAGCCACTCCGGCTTCGGCCATCAAATGATGGAGCGCCAAGGCCCCCATGCCGACGCCACACTCTTGCATGAACCAACGACGTGAGTTCGTCATAACCTATTCTTTCGTAATCGCTTCATCAAGATTTAAGAGGACGCGCGACACCGCCGTCCAAGCCTGCACTTCACCCAGATGGGCACCCGCGCCCGCATAACGGGCCTTTTGCCGATTGAGGAGCCCGAGTAACTCGGCGGATTCTTTGGCGTCGGGCGTGCGGGTGATCACGCGACGGAAAGCGTAGTTTAAGCGCTCCGCATCGCTCTTACCGCCCTCACGCATAACCGTTTGGGCCAGGGCGCGGGCGGTTTCGATGAATAAAGGCTCGTTCAGAGTGGTTAACGCCTGCAACGGCGTGTTGCTGCGGGAACGGCGCACGCAGGAGGTATCTCCGTTGGGCGCGTCAAAGGTCTGCAAGGCGGGGTAGGGCACTGAGCGATAGCTGAACGTGTACATGGCCCGTCGATAGCGGGCCAGCCCCTTTTCTTCTTTCCAGATTTTCGGCCCATAACTGATCGGGGGCTGATAGAGAAACTCGGGTGAGGGCGGATAGACGCTGGGGCCGCCGACGCGTGGATTCAAAAGTCCGCTGGCCGAGAGGGCGATGTCGCGAACGATTTCGGCCTCGACGCGGAGACGCGGGGCGCGGGCCAGTAGGCGATTGGCGGGGTCCTTTTCGAGTAACTCCGGGGTGACTTGCGAGGATTGTTGATAGGTGGCAGACATGACAATCTGCTTATGCAGCTTCTTCAAACTCCAGCCTTGTTCCATGAAATCGACCGCGAGCCAATCGAATAGCTCCGGGTGAGAGGGCGTGTCGCTTTGCTTACCTAAATCTTCGCTGGTGGCGACCAGGCCGGTGCCGAAGTAACTTTGCCAGACGCGGTTGACGATGGAGCGCGCGGTGGTGGGCGCTTGGCGGTCTACGAGCCATTGGGCGAAGGTGAGGCGGTTTTGGGGAGCATTAGGGGGCAGGGGATTGAGGAAGGCGGGTACGCCCGGTTCCACTTTGCGGCCCGGCTTCAAAAAATCCCCTCGCATGAGGAGGCTGGTTTGCCGCATATCGCTGCGCTCGGCCAGCACTAACTGGCTTTCGCTTTCGGGATGCTGCCGCCAGAGTTCATCGATCTGCCGGCTGGCTTCATTCCACTCTGGCACTAAGGTTCGCCAGTAGCTAAACACCACTTGATCCTGCTGCGGCGTACGTGACGCATTGGCGAGTAACTCGCGTACCTTGGCCGGCACCGGGTCGGCTTGGGGTTGGTCGCTGGAGGTGTAACTCAAGCGCATGCGGCCCAGGTTGTGATTCTGGTTGTCGTCACTATTCCACCCGCCGTGGCTCTGCTTGAGATAGACGTCGATCACAAGGCCGTTCGGATCGCCGATGGGTTCGGCGAGGACGAAGACGGCCTTGCGTGGTTGATTGCGCAGATAGGGGCCGGCGTCGATGCCCCAGGCGGTGTCGTCGTTGCCATCGATGGCATAGTCAACCGGCCCGGTGACGCGCCGCTTGGTCGACTTATCGAAGTAGATCGCGTCCAGTTCTCGCTCGGGGAGGTTAATGTCCGCCGAGGCGCTCACCATCTTGATCTTGCGCGTCTTCTTGGGATCGCTGGCCGGAGCGACTTCCACTTCGAACTCGGTTAGGGCGCCGGTGCCTTTAATGGATCGGCCGGGGCCGCCCAACGGCAAATTCAGATCGTTCAAGAGTTCCAGGCGAAACGCACGAATATTCGTATCTTTTGTCTGGATAGTCATCTTCACGCGGTGCTTGGTGGGCGCATAGCCCGCCGCCAGCACGCTGCCATCGGGTTGCGGGACGTATTTCTGGCCGCCGGTGGAAATGTCGTCGATGTCTAGCTTGGGGGTTACCCAGTTTGGTTGATTGTCTTTGACGGAAGCCTCCCACTTAGCCATGGGAATCTTCCAATCCGGCGTGCGATGTTGTAATTCAGTTTCGATCTCATGCACTTTCCGGAAGATATTTGCCCGCTGCATTTCTTCTTCGGCTCCATAGACGGCCAGGCTGCCTTCACTGGAGTTATTCAGAAAGGCAAAGATCTTGTAATACTCTTCCTGGGTGATCGGGTCGAATTTATGGTTATGGCACTGGGCGCATTGAATGGTGACGCCCAGCATGCCTTTGCCGATGGCCTCCATGCGATCGAACATGCTTTCCATGCGAAACTGTTCAGGGTCAACGCCGCCTTCTTCATTGATCATCGAGTTGCGCAGAAAGCCTGTAGCCACCTTCTGTTCCTGGGTGGCATTGGGCAGTAAGTCGCCGGCTAACTGCTCGATCAGAAAACGGTTATAGGGTAAGTCGCGATTGAGGGCGTTGATGACCCAATCGCGGTAAAACCAAACGGACCGTTGCTTATCCTTCTCAAAGCCGTCGGAGTCGGCATAGCGGGCGGCATCGAGCCAATGGCGGCCCCAGCGCTCGCCGTAGTGCGGTGAGGCCAGCAGCCGGTCGACTTGTTTTTCGTAGGCGCGGGGGCTGGGATCTTTTAAGTAGGCATCGATCTCATCAATGGCCGGCGGGAGGCCCGTGAGGTCCAGGCGCAAGCGCCGCAAGAGCGTCGTCTTACTGGCGATGCCCGCGGGCTTCAAACCTTCTTGCTCCAGCTTCGCCAGAATGAAGCGATCGATGGGCGTGCGAGCCCAAAGCATATTTTTGACCGTTGGCAGCGGCGAGCGCTGCGGCGCGATGAAGGCCCAATGTTTCTTGATGGCGGCCCCCGTGGCGGCGGCTGCGTCGGGCCAATTGGCGCCCTGTTCAATCCAGCGTTTCAGAATTTCTACTTGTTCAGCGGGGAGAGGCTTGGCACCCATGGGCATGCGGGCCTGTTCTCCCAAACCAGCCACGCGTTGATAGAGCGAACTGTCGGCGGCTTGGCCGGGCAGGATCACTTTGCCGGATTGACCACCGGCCAACGCCAACGCCTTGGCGTCCAAACGCAAGGCGGCCTGTTGTGATTTCTCACCATGACAGCTATGGCAACTTTTCACGAAAATCGGTTGGACGTCACTGACGAAATCAACGGGTTGGCCGACGGCGGGCGGCAGCGACAGGGCCAGGAGCAGAAGAATACGTGGCATA
>JAYVUQ010000164.1:0-6600 GCA_043787785.1 Bryobacteraceae bacterium | reverse complement strand
GGCTAACACCACGGCGAGCAAAAACAGAATGCGCTTCATTTCCACTCCAACTGTTTGGGCGCGCGTTTGCGCAAGAGCTTGTAGGTTACGGGGACCAGGAAGAGGGTGGCGACGGTGGCGAGCATCAATCCGCCGATGACGGCGCGGCCGAGGGGCGCGTTCTGTTCGCCGCCTTCGCCCCAACCCAGCGACATGGGCAGCATGCCGATCACCATGGCGAAGGCGGTCATCAACACGGGCCGCAGGCGGACGCTGCCCGCCTCGAGCGCGGCGTCACGGGCATTAAAGCCCATCGCGCGCTGGTCATTGGCGAAGGTGATCATCAAAATGGAGTTGGCCGTGGCCACGCCAATCGACATAATGGCGCCCATCAGGCTGGGCACGCTGAAGGTGGTTTGGCTGAGGAACAGCATCCAGACGATGCCCGACAAGGCGCCGGGCAAGGCCATCAGAATGATGAACGGGTCGAGCCAGGATTGGAAGTTCACCACCATCAGGAGGTACACCAGGATGATGGCGAAGATGAGTCCGGCGCCCAGGCGAATGAAGGACGAGTTCATCGTCTCCACTTGGCCGCGCACGTCGATCAGCATGCCGCGCGGCAGTTTCTTCTTCAGGCTGTCCACGATCTTTTCGACGTCGCCGGCCACGCCGCCCAGGTCGCGCCCTTCGACGCCCGCGTAGACATTGAGCACCGGCTGGACGTTCCAATGGTTCACCACGGCCCAGGACTGTCCTCGCTCCATGCTCGCCAAATTCCTCAGCAACTGCGGCACCGCCCCACCGGCACCCGAAATGGGCGTGTTGGCGATGTCGTCGAAGGTTTCCAGGCGCCTCGGCGGTGCTTGCACGGCGATGCTGTAGTTGACGCCGTTCACCGGATCGATCCAGTAGTTGGGCGACGTTTGGCCGGAAGAGCTTAGCGTTACCAGCAGCGCATTGGCTACGTCGCGCTGCGTCAAGCCCACCATCTCGGCTTTGGTGCGGTCGACGTTCACCTTGAGGTCCGGCGCATCGGTCACCTGGTGCAGGTGGACGTCCACCGCGCCAGGGATCGCCGCCACCCGCCGCTCGATTTCACGCGCGATCGGCAGCGCCGCCCGCGTGCTGCGCGACGTGATCTGAATGTCGATGGGGGCCGGCAAACCGAAGTTCAAAATCTGGCCCGTCATGTCGGCGGGCTGGAAAAAGAATTCGCAATCCGGAAATTCGTCGCGCAGTTGGCGGCGCAAATTGCGCACGTACACTCCGGTGGGCCCGTGGCCGGATTTCAGCGAAATCAAAATCTCGCCATCGGACCGGCCGATCGTATTGCTATCCGAGTAAGCCAGGTTCAAACCGATAATCGGCAAGCCGATGTTATCCAGAATCGTATCGACTTCGCGGCCCGGAATCTGCCGCCGGATGGAGGCTTCCACGCGGCCGAAGTACTCCTCCGTCTCTTCAATGCGGAGGCCGGAGGGGGCCCGCACGTGCATGCGGATCAGGCCCGCATCGACGCTGGGGAAGAAGTCGCGGCCGATTAACTGCGCAAGGCCGGCGGCGGTGAGCGCCAGCAGAAGAAAGCTCGCCATCACCGTCCCCGGATGATCGAGGCACCAATTCAGCATGCGCCGGTAGCCACTCTGCAAGCGCAGAAAGCCGCGATTGAAAATGTCATGCAGCGCCCAGATCGGGCCACTGCCGATGGCCTGTTCCTGCTGATAGACGTGCGCCTCGTTCTTCAGCAAATAGCGCACCAGCGTGGGCACCACGGTGCGCGATAGCAGATAGGAAGCCATCATCGCAAACACCACCGCGTAGGCCAGCGGCGTAAACAGGAAGCGCGCGGTGCCGGTGAGAAAGATCACCGGCAGAAAGACGATGCAGATGCAAAGCGTGGAGACAAAGGTGGGCACGGCGATTTGCTGCGCGCCGTCCAGAATGGCTTCGAGTAACGGCTTGCGTTCATGCAGGTTGCGATGAATATTTTCAATCTCCACCGTGGCGTCGTCTACCAGGATGCCCACCGCCAGCGCCAAGCCGCCCAAGGTCATCACGTTGATGGTCTGGCCGATGACGTTCAGCAGGAACAACGAACTGAGGATCGAGAGGGGAATCGAGATACAGACAATCAGCGTGCTGCGCCAACTGCCCAGGAATAGCAGAATCATCAAGCCGGTGAGGCCCGCGGCCAGAATGCCTTCGTGGACGACGTTATCCACCGCCGCGCGCACGAAGATCGATTGATCGAACATGCGCTTAATCTCCATCTCCTTGGGCAGCAGGGTCTGGATGCGGTCGAGCGCTTTCTGCACGCGGTCGATGATGGTGAGCGTCGAGGTCGTACCGTTTTTGAGGATCGTCACCAGCGCGCCGCGTGTGCCGTTCTGGCGTACGATGTTGGTCTGGACGGCAAAGCCATCGCGCACTTGGGCCACGTCGCGCACGTAGACCGTGGCGCCGTTCGAGCTCTTGACGGGCAGGTTATTCAACTGGTCTACCAGTTCGGGGCTGGCGTTCAGTTTGACGTTATATTCGCGCGTGCCGATCTTGGCCGAACCGGCGGGGATGATCAGATTTTGGGCGTTGATTGCGTTCGAGATATCGACGGCCGACAGCCGCCGGGACTGCATCGCTGCCGGGTCAAGATCCACCATAATCTGGCGGCTCTTGCCCCCGTAGGGCAGCGGAACGCTGGCCCCCTGCACGGTCGCCAAGCCAATCCGCAACTGCGTATTCGCCAAGTCATAAACCTGCTGCTCATTGAGCGTCTTGCTGCTCAGCGCCAGTTGCAGAATCGGCACTGTGGCGGCGTTGTAGCGCAGGATGAAGGGCGGAAATATGCCTGGCGGCAGCACGCGCGTGATGGAGCCGGTGATGGCCGTCAGTTGCGCGATGGCCATATCGATCTTCACGGTGGGATGAAAGTAAACGCGGATGACGCCGTAGCCGGGCATCGATTGCGATTCGATATGTTCCACGTCGTTCACCGTCGTCGTGATCGCCCGCTCCGTGCTCGTGACGATGCGCTTCTCCACATCTTCGGGCGCCATTCCGTTGTAGTTCCAAATGACGCTGGCGACCGGAAGATCGATTTCGGGGAAAATGTCCGTAGGCATCGAATAGATCGACAGACCTCCCAGGATGGAGATGAGCAAAGCCATTACGACGAAGGTATGGGGGCGATTGAGTGCTAACTTAACGATCCACATTTGGTTGGCCGCGGTGGCCCTCAGGACAGGGAGGGAAACCTTGAGTTTACCGCAGATCCGGTGCAGTTCGTTCGGTATTGGGCCCTGTAACTCACTACCTTCCCATCCGCCTTGGCGGCGAGGAGTTCGTAAGTGGCTGATAACGAACCCCGTCCGTGAGGGACGGGCTCTCACCAATCTGACGGGAAGCGCGGTGTGCAGCAAAAAGCGAAACGTCTACCAAAGCCCGCTCTAAGCAGGACTGCACGCCTGGACGCTTTCCCGCGTCACATCTGTTGTGCGGGTTTGGTTAGTTATTCTTTTCATCGCTTTAGCCGCGTGGGCCGATACGCCGCAACAACTTTTCAAACGGGCCAAGAAGGCCGAAAAGCATGGCGATCTTCTGCGCGCCTATGCCCTCTATACCCAGGCCTCCTTCCTCGATCCTAAGAATTCCGAGTACGAAGGCCGCAGCATGGCCCTGCGTGGCACCGCCCTGGGCGACGCTAAGGTCACTTTGCCCCCGCTGGCGTCGATTCCGAACCAACTGCCTCCGGACGTCTCAGGCACCAACATCAGCGAAGACGACTTGGCCTTGATGAAGCGTCTAGTCGTTCCCCCCGACCTCAAAGGTGCCGCCGGTAAGCGCGATTTCGCCCTCAAGGGCACCGCCCGCCAGCTCTTTGAACAAGTCACCAAAGCCTACGGGCTCGACGTCGTCTTCGACGGTGATTATGAAACCACCGGCGGTGGCGGGGCCGACCGCGTCTACCCCTTCACCCTCAATCAAGTTACCTGGCAAGAGGCCCTGCATGTGCTGCAGGTGATCACCAACTCCTTCGTCTCTCCCGTAAGCAACAAGCTGCTGATGGCCGTGCGCGACACGCCGCAGAAGCGCACCGAGCAGGAACCCAGCATGGCCGTGATGGTGCCGATCCCGGAAGGCTTGGCCGATGCGGTGGAACTGGCGCGCGCCATCCAGCAGGTGATGGAACTGCAGAAATTCGCCGTCGATACCACGCGCAAGGCCGTCTACATGCGCGGGCCCATCTCGAAGGTAAAGCCGGCCATTGTCCTCTTCAACCAACTGGCGGAGCGCCGCGGCCAAGTGGTCATTGAGGTGGAGCTTTTCGAGACCCTCTCCGGCTCCACCTTGGATTTTGGCGTTGGCCTCCCCACCAAAAGCAGCTTGGTGCATTTGGCGCGCATTTGGAACTTTCTCTCGCCCGTCTCCTCGACGATGTCGCGGCTGCTTACCTTTGGCGGCGGCGCGTCGTTGCTTGGCATTGGCGTCCTTGACGCGCAGTTGTTCGCCAGCATGAGTCTCAATCAGTCGAGCTCGAAGCTGAAGGCCGAGGTCCGCACCCTCGACAATTTCCCGGCCACCTTCGTCGTCGGCGACAAGTACCCCATCATCACCAATCAATATGTGGGTGGCGCCGGCCAAACCGGCACCCGCTTTGCGCCCCCGCCCACCATTCAATTTGAAGACCTGGGCCTTACCCTCAAGATCACCCCTCGCGTCCATTCCATCGACGAAGTATCGCTCGATGTCGAGAGCGAGTTCAAGGTGCTTACCGGCCAATCGCTCAACGGCATCCCGGTCATCTCCACGCGCAAGTACCAAGGCAAGGTGCGGGTGCGCGAGGGGCAATGGGCCATCGTCGCCGGGTTGGTCACCATGAGCGACACTAACTCGCGCAGCGGCATTCCGATCGTCAGCGCCGTGCCGGGGCTGGGATCGCGCGGCAAAGAGTCCCGCCGCGGCCAGACCCTCCTCGTCATCCGCCCCCGCCTGGTTACCGCCCCAGCCACCGAGACCTTTCTGGCCCCACTGTGGGTAGGCCCCGAAGCCAAGCTCCGCACTCTGTTCTAAGGTCACCATGTAAATCTCAAATAGCGGTCACAGCCGACATCACTTCTGCAATCAGCGACTTATACAAAATCCTTACAACCCGTCTGTTATCCTGATCCTAGGCCGCAAAACTAAATCGGGCGGAGAACCCAGCCCGACCATCGATCTTCAGGAAAACTCAATTGAATCAACAACTCCCCGGTTTGTTTCGTCACCTGCGGCCCCAGCAGTCGCGCAGCGTCCGGACGGCCCATCTACCTGTACGCTCGACAGAAAGCAGGTTAAATTGAACGGCGCTGGCGCAACCACGCCATAGCGGCCAAACCGGAGCCGAAGAGAACCAAGGCTCCCGGTTCCGGCGTCGCGTTGAGTTCAAAGTCAGACCCGAATCCTGTCACCTCTTGCGTACCCGCCTTCGTGAAGATCCGGAAACCAGTCAAATTATAGGCAGCCGGGTTTGCCGCCGTGACTTGGTTAAACAGGGTTTGGGCACCGGGAGTCAGGGGCCCCATTCCATCGACGATACGCCGGTTCGCTCTTACCGCATCCACCGCTTTCGCCGGATCTGCTAGAGCGATCAAATCCAGAATTGCCACCCACTGATACTTCTGTAGCGCCTGCGGATCGTTTTGCAAGGCCAGGGTAGAACCAGTAAGATCCGCGAGCGTGGCGACGTTCGCGGTATAAGGCAAGGTGGTTGCGTTCGGCTCGAATTGATCGCAGAACAACTGGGTGAGCAGACCATCAACCGTGAAGGTAAAGACACCCGACCCCCCAGTATCGGAAACGAATTGCAGATGAGCAATCGTCGCCCCCCAAGCCGAGCTCCCCAAAATCGAGCCGAGCATCATTAACCTAAATAATTTCATTTCAATTCCACCCTCTCCGAGGTTAGTTGGTTGCCAAACCTAGCAGGCTTGGGTCGCACGCTAATACTAGAACGATCATGCTGCGGATTCAAGCCATTGGTCTTGAATCCGCACTCGACTTTAATAGGGATGGTTACTACTAACGAACTGCAATCGTAGTACCTGCCGGACTAAGTGCCGCTCCGACGAAGATCTCCACCGGCGTGGCCGGGTTAGCGGCGATCCCCGCCGGCAAGCGGAAGTTGATTTGCATGAGCCCAGCCACCAGGGAGGGCGCTGAGCCGGCGTAGAGGATATCGGAAGCCGGCACGTCTGTGCCATTCACGCGGACGCGAACGATACCCAAAGGCTTTTTGAGGTTAGTCGCAGGCACCACCTCGCCATCGATACCGCCCGGCGACGTTTGGCCCTCGCCCGTCGCGTAAAGGACGACGATGCTGCCCGCAGGCGCCGGGTTGGCCGCGCTATTGACGGTGCCATCGGCGTTCAGCGCCGCCGCCTGACGGCCATCGGTGGTAAAGATGCCCGGGGCTGAGTCCGTCACCCGGGGTGCCAGCGTGTTCGAGGCTACCCCGATATACTCCACCGTCATTTGGGCGAAAGCGCGGCCGGTAAGTTGATAGGGAACTGCGGCATTGATCTGGGTGTTGCTGGCGAAAAGGATGGCCGCCGGAAGGCCATCGAAGAGCACTCGCACTCCGGC
>JAYVUQ010000163.1:0-4680 GCA_043787785.1 Bryobacteraceae bacterium | reverse complement strand
TTGTATGCGCTGCCGCATTTGCGTCCGCTGGCGGCGGCGACTTTGCAAGCAGCACAGTCTGCGGGTTTGACGACCTCGCTCGATACGGCGTGGGATTCTCGGGGCGAATGGATGAAACTACTGGAGCCATGCCTGCCGCATTTGGACCTGCTGTTTGTCAATGAAGACGAGGCGCGCATGTTGACTGGGTTGAACGACCCGGCGGATAACGCAGTGGCGTTCAACGTACCCTTGTTTGTCATGAAGCTGGGGGCAAAGGGCTGTTATGTCGCGACCCGCGAGGGCGCCGCTTTAGTGGCCGGGTATGCCGTGCCGACGGTGGATACGACGGGGGCAGGGGATTGCTTCGCCGGTGCCTTCCTTACGGCGATGGCACGGGGGATGCATCCGTTTGAGGCGGGGCAGCTGGCGAACGCGGTGGGGGCACTGACGGTGGAGCGGATGGGCTCAACGGCGGGCTTGCTGGTCTGGGATGCGACCTTGGTTTGGATGGCGACGAGGTAGGTGCGCCATTTCTCTGACGAACCCTGCTAATCAGCTTTGGTGGCGGGCTTGGCCGGGGCGGGAGTTGTTACTGGCGCAGGTGCTGGCGTGGCGGCTTTGGTCTCGGTCTTCGTTCCGGTTTTGGTTTCGGCCGCTGGGGCCGTACCCGCCTTTTCGGCCTTGTCGGTCTTACCGCCGTCGCTGGCTGGCACTTTGCCGCCAGACTTGGCATAGTCCGTAATGTACCAACCCGAGCCCTTGAAGTGGATGCCCGGCGCGGACATCTGTTTTTCTACCGGACCACCGCCGCAGAGGCGGCAAACCTGGACGGGTTCGTCAGAGAATTTCTGAATGACTTCAAACTTCTTTTGGCAATTTTCGCAGAGATACTCGTAAAGGGGCATGCTGATTTATACTTAGGCGGCGTCACTGACGCGACCGCGCGCCGAGGGGGTCGCGGAAGCTTTCGCTGTCCCGTTCAGGACTTCAAGGGCGTTTTTCAAAATGACGTCTTCGTCGGCTTTCTTCGGTTGATCCTTGGGCGTTTCCTTGCCCTTATCGATTTTGACCTCGTCATCCTCCTCCTCAGGTGGCGCGGCGGCGGCGGTGTCGACAACGACCCGGCTGGGAACGACGGCGGCTTCTTGAATGGACTTGCCTTTGGCGTTATAGAATTTGGCGACGGCGAGAATGACGGCGCTGCCATCTTCCATGCCGATGGCTTCGCGCTTGGCGGCATCGCCGTAGGTACGCTCGCCAATTACCTCAGCTCGCTTCAGGTCGAGCAGCGCGCCCGCAGCGATTTCGGCGCCAGAGGTGGTGGAGCGATTGGTGAGGACGACAACGGGGAGCTTCCAGATCTGATTGCCGGCGACGGCTTCAAAATTCTTGCGCGAATACCGCTGTCCTTGCGAATAGGTAATGAGACCCTTATCGAGAAAAAGATTCGCGAGGGCGACGCCTTCCTCGGGGCTACCGAAGGCGGCATTGCGGAGATCGAGGACGAGTTTTTTGGCGCCCTGCCTTTCGAGGTCCTTGATCGCGGTGGCGATCTGAGCGGTCTTGCCGTCTTCGAGACTTTGCACGCGAATGTGCCCGACGCCGTCAGCAAGCAATTTGCTGATGATGGCCGGCAGTACCACCATGGCGCGGGTAAGCGTCATTTTGGTCGGCTCTGGCTTGCGCACGCGCAGAACAGACACATCGATCGTGGTGCCGGTGTCGCCGTGGAGCAGGAGTTCGGCAAACGCGAGGGGCATATCGCGGGTGGCTACCGCGTTGATGGTCTCAATCATGTCACCGGTGGTGAGGCCGGCCTTATCGGCGGGTGATCCGGGAATGGCGTCGACGACGCTGATGTAGCCGAAGCGCTTGGAAAGCACTAAGCCAACGCTGGCCTTCTTCAGGTCCTTCTGCTTCAAATACTGCTTGTATTGATCGGCATTGAGGTAGCTGGCGTAGGGGTCTACCGCTTCCAGGAGGCCATTCACCGCACCGATGGTGACGCTCTTCATGTCGGGCTCTTCGACATATTCACTCTTGATGCGCGACAGCACATCGGTGAAGACGGCGAGGTGCCGGTAGGCATCTTCCGGGTTGCTGGCGCGACCAACCACTTGGCCAACCAACAAGGCAGCCGCGAAAAGCGTGGTGACGCCGACGAACACAATTTTGAGGCGCGTATTCAAGTGAGTCGAGCCCTCCTACTAAAGTATAACGTATGGGAGTGGAATCAGTTACGTCGTTCTAGCCCAGGATGTCGAGGGCGGCTTGCAGTTCGCTTCGAGTGTGTCCGTCGCCCGTACGAGTGGTGACGGCGATGCCTCGCTGGTAGAGCTCGCGCGCCTCGTCGGTACGGTAAAGGGACTCGAGTGCACGTCCGCCGTGAAAATAGGCGGCCGCGTAGTCTGGATTCTTCTCGAGCAAGGTTTGAAACTCGCGCAGCGCATCTTCAGCCCGGTCCTCTCCGAGGTGGGCCATGGCGAGTCCATAGCGGGCGAAGGTATTGGCGGGATCCTGCGCCAGCATTTGGGTGAGTGCTTCAATTCGAGCGGACATATGTCTTTATGGTAGTTCCTAAGGCGATAATGAGGGGATGGAAAATGCGCGGCCTGTGCGTGAGAGTTGCAGCGAATACTCGGAATTAGCCCTGCCCAATGACGCTAACCCGCTGGGGAATTTGATTGGCGGCCGGGTGATGCACCTGGTGGACATCAGCGGAGCGATTGCGGCGATGCGTCATGCGCGGATCCCCGTGGTCACCGCCTCAATCGACCATATGACGTTTCTGCATCCGGTGCATATTGGCGAACTGGTGATCCTGAAGTCAACTGTGAACCGCGTCTTTCGGACGTCCATGGAAGTGGGCGTGAAGGTCTTCGTGGAGAACATGCGCACGGGTCTCGTTCGGCACACATCGTCGGCCTACCTCACCTTCGTCGCCATCGACGGCCAGGGCAAGCCCGTACCGTTGCCCCAGGCAATTCCCGAAGGCAAAGAAGAGTTGCGGCGGTATGAGGCGGCGGGGGAGCGTCGTAAATACCGGCTGGAACTGAGAGGCAACTAAGGTTATTCGGCCTTGTACATGTACTTGATGCAGGACTTGAAGAGCATCAGGTTGGGTCCATCTTCCCGGTTTACCTTAAGACACGTACGGTCGTACCACTCAATGACGCCGTTGAGTTTTTCACCATCTTGCAGGACGATGACCATCGGGGTCTTGCCCTGCATTTGCTTCAGATAGTAAAAGTTCTCAGCGTAGGTCTGGTCCGGTGGGACCTGCTTTTTCACTGGCGCCTGAGCAGGCAGTTTTGACGATTTCAGCATTTCCGTGGCTATCGGGGGGCGCACGGCTTTTCGGGTGGGGGCATCCATGATGGTGGCGGGGTCCTTGCGCAAATTCGGATCGGGTATTAGTTATTGGATAACACAGGAGGAGGGGGGTCGCAAGAGATGGGCTCAAAATGGAACGTTTTGTGAGCGGCTTCACAAATAAACTTGATCGATGCGGGAGGGGGTATCATCGGTGTAACTGTTCATGCCACACCCACTTAATCTTGGCGAATTGAAGCGCAGCACATACAAGGAGGCGCGTTTGAAGCACCGCTCGGTGCGCGACGAGATGCGCGAAAACTTGATCGCGAAGCTGCGGAAGGGTGGGCCCCTGTTCCCCGGCGTTTTGGGTTTTGAGGAAACCGTAGTGCCGCAGGTGGTGAATGCGCTGCTGTCGAAGCATAACTTCATCTTATTGGGGTTGCGCGGCCAGGCCAAGACGCGGTTAACGCGAATGCTGACGGCTTTGCTGGATGACGAGATGCCTTATGTGGCGGGAAGCGAAGTCCGCGACAATCCCTATGCCCCCATTTCGCGCTATGCGCGGGACTTGGTAGCCGCGCAAGGTGACGAGACTCCGATTGCGTGGCTCGCTCCGGCTGACCGGTACATCGAGAAGCTAGCCACGCCCGACGTCACCATCGCCGATATGATCGGTGATTTGGATCCGATTAAAGCGGCTAGGCGCGGCCACGACATTGCCGACGAAATGGTGATCCACTACGGCTTGCTGCCCCGCGCCAACCGCGGCATCTTCGCGGTGAACGAACTGCCGGATTTGGCGGGCAAGATCCAGGTGGGCCTCTTCAACATCCTGCAAGAAGGCGACGTGCAGATCAAGGGCTTCCCCGTGCGCTTGCCGCTCGACCTCCTAATGGTGTTTACCGCGAATCCCGAAGACTACACGGCGCGAGGCAAAATCATCACGCCCTTGAAGGACCGGATCGGCAGTGAGATTCGCACGCACTATCCGCTTTCCGTCGAGCAGGGCATGGAAATTACCGCGCAGGAAGCTTGGGTGAAACGGAGCGGCGTAGCGATTCATGTGCCGCCCTACATGCGCGAGGTAGTGGAGCAAGTTGCGTTCAGTGCGCGCGATGACAAGAAAGTGGACAAGCGCAGTGGCGTGTCGCAACGGCTGCCGATTACCGTTATGGAAAATGTGGTGTCGAATGCGGAACGGCGCGCGGTGCTGACGGGCGACAGCGAAGCCGTGCCACGCATCGCCGACATTTATGCGGCCTTGCCGTCGATCACCGGAAAACTGGAGTTGGAGTATGAAGGCGAACTGAAGGGCAGTGACCACGTGGCGCGCGACTTGATCCGCATGGCGGTCGCGAAGACCTTTCACCGCCATTTTGAGAA
>JAYVUQ010000162.1:0-7585 GCA_043787785.1 Bryobacteraceae bacterium | reverse complement strand
AGAATCGTCACTCCTTGTTGGCGTAACTCATGCACCTTGCGCAGGCAGCGCTGGCGAAAGTAGATATCGCCCACGGCGAGGGCTTCGTCCACCAGCAAGATCTCCGGATCGACGTGGATGGCCACCGCGAAAGCCAGCCGCACCACCATGCCGCTTGAATAGGTCTTCACCGGTTGCTCTAAAAACTCACCGATCTCGGCAAAGGCCACAATCTGGGCGAAGCGGCTATCGATTTCGGCCCGCGACAAGCCCAGAATCGCGGCGTTCAGATAAACGTTGTCGCGGCCGCTAAACTCAGGGTTAAAACCCGCCCCTAGTTCCAGCAGCGCCGCCACTCGGCCTCGCACCTCGGCCGTGCCCGCGCTGGGCGAAAGGATACCGGCTACCAACTGGAGAAACGTGCTTTTGCCAGATCCATTTTCGCCAATCACACAGAAGGTTTCACCCCGGCCGATGGAGAGCGAAATGTCACGCAGAGCCCAGAAGTCCCGGTGGCGTTTGATGCGATTGAAGGTGGCCAATTCCTTCAGCCGGTCGCCGGGGGAATCGTAGATCGAGTAGCTCTTCGAAACCGATTCAAAGTTGATGATGGGCTCTGGCACCAACTTGCAGGCTACACCAGTCGAGAACCGTGATGGTAATAGAACTTTATTTTTGAGAGGGATAGTCCGCTGTGGAAAAACGAGAAGTCATAATTTTCAATCACTTACAATTGGGGCAGGTTCAGGGAATACCCCACTTCGCGGGCATCATCCACCCTATTGACCGCAGAAAGGAGCCTCTAAGTACCTATACCAGCTAAGTCATCGGTACCCTTGTGCGATTGCCGCTAGCGACCGATGCTACATTCAGGGACGACTGTATACCTTATGGACCGCGCCGATTTAGAACAGTGGAGACCGAAAGAAGTCGCGCGCCTCTTGGCGCTGGTAGAAACGGAACGTCGTTACTACCAAGAGATTGTGGCCAACGTACCCGTTGGGCTCTTGGTGGTAGACGCCGATCTCACCATTCTTTCGGCCAATAAGTATTTCCGCAAGCTTTTCGGCATGCGCACGGACGACGTCCTGCGCCGGAAACTCGAAGACCTGCTGCCCATCCCGGGGTTGGGCGACCGGGTAGCCGAAGTGATTGCCAGCTTCAAGCCCAAAGAGCGCACGCCGATTACTGCCAAGTTGATGCTCGAAGACGGCGCGCGCCAAATCACGGGCTTGGTTGGCTTGCAGCCGCTCCAGGGTTGGGAACTGGATGCCGGCCAGGAAGTCCTGGTGATCTTCCAGGATCTGACCGCGATGGGGACGGCGATGCCCGCTCTGCCCGCGCCGATCGACGTGCTGGCAGAGAAGGTGCCAGAAAAGATAGCAGAGAAGCCGGCGCAAATCGCCCCGCCCGTCGTCGTTTCTCCGCCCGCGCCGCTCTATTCTATCGTTAACGACATGGATGCGGTCGTCTGGGAATCCGACGCCGAAACCCTACGCTTTCAGTTTGTCAGTGAGCGAGCCGAAGAGTTGCTGGGCTACCCGCTGACGGCTTGGCAAGGAGAGGGATTCTGGCGCAAAAAGGTTCACGAAGAAGACCGTGACCGCGTGGTGGACTTTTATCGCCACGCCAAGGAAGCCGGCACCAGTCACGCCTGCGAGTACCGGGCGCTAACCTCCACCGGAGCCATCATTTGGGTACGCGAGATCGTTCGCGTCCAACGTGACGAGCAGGGTAAGGCGCTCAAGTTTACCGGCATCACCCTCGATATCAGCGGCCGCCGTTCCTCCGAAGAGCAAGCGGGCCAATCGCAAAAAGTAGAAGCGCTGGGCCGTTTGGCGGCCAAGGTCGCCCACGATTTCAACAACCTGCTGATGATCATTTCTGGCTACGGTGAAGAGCTCAAGAGCTCCTTGCCGCCGTCCAGTCCGCTGCGCAACGACATGCAGGAGATCCTCCAAGCGGCCGAGCGTGTTTCAGTGCTTACCGGCCAACTCCAGCAGTACACCAAGAAAATTGTCCTGGAGCCCCGCCTGGTTGACCTCAATCAGATGGTGAAGCGGCTGGAGCCCGTGCTGAAGCGCCAATTGGGCGATGGGGTCCAATTGCGGATCGACGCTGAGGCCGATATGGCCACCGCCAAGATCGATCCGGCGCAGATTGAATCGGCCATTCTGCATCTTGCTTCCCACGCCAAGTTCGGCATGCGCGGCTTAGGTCGCCTCACCATCTCCACCGCCGACCTGGACCTGGATCAGGACTATGGCACCGCGGCCCCCGGCAGTTACATTCTCATCTCGATTGCTGACAATGGTCCGGGCATGGACAGTGAGAATCGCGCCCGCCTGTTTGAACCTTGGACGGCTGGCGAAGAGGCGCTCCGTGAGGAACGCTTGCTGGTCACCCAGGCTTACAACATCGTCCGCCAAAGCGGGGGCGATCTGGCCGTTTCGAGCCAACTCGGCGAAGGCACCGCTTTCCGCATCTACCTGCCCAGCGCCGCCCAAGCGTCGCTTCCGGCGGCTACGCCCACCTCGCCCCTGTCAACGCTGATGCCACCGCCCATCGAAACGATGACGCCTCCAGCCACCCCGGACCTCGACCCCGAAACGTCCCTCGAAACCATCCTGGTCGTCGAGGACGAGGCCGGTATCCGCGCCTTGGTCCGCAAGATTCTCCGCCGCCAGGGCTACGTGGTGCTCGAAGCCAGCAACGGCGACGATGCGCTCAAGATCTGTGCCGGCCATAAAGGCAAGATCGACTTGCTGGTGACGGACGTCATGATGCCCCGCATGTCCGGTCGCGAACTGGCAGACCGCCTGATCGCCCTGCGCCCCGAGTTACGCATCCTCTACGTCTCCGGCTACACCGACGACGCGATGCTGAGTTCAGGCTCCTTCCCCTCCGGCACCGCGTTCCTCCAGAAGCCCTTTACCCTCGGCTCGCTGTTGGGCAAGGTCCGCGAGGTGCTCGACATTGGCCAATCGCGCCGTGGCGCAGCCAACTAACCAGCGCAGCCAACTAACCAGCGCCCCGCGGCAATTCATCGCCCATGCGAAACTAACAGCCAGCCGTGCCAAACTATCGCGGACGCTTCGCCCCCTCACCCACCGGCGACCTCCACTTCGGCAGCCTCGTCGCCGCCGTCGCGAGCTACCTCGACGCCCGCCGCGCGGGTGGCGAATGGCTGGTCCGCATCGAGGACGTCGACCAGCCCCGTACCGTTCCCGGAGCCGCCGATCGCATCCTGCGTTGCCTTGAAGCCTATGGCCTCCACTGGGACGGCCCCGTCATGTACCAAAGTCAGCGCGACGAAGCTTATTCCGCCGCCCTCGCCCAACTCGATGTCTACCCCTGCGCCTGTACTCGCGGCGAACTGGGTAAGGGCGAATTCTACCCCGGCACCTGCCGCGACGGCATCCTGCCGGGTCGCCATCCTCGCAGCAGCCGCCTGCGCGTTCAGAATCGAGAAATCCACTGGCACGACCGTCGTCTCGGCCCACAACACGAAAATCTCGCTCACACCACCGGCGACTTTGTCCTCAAACGCGCCGACGGCCTCTGGGCTTACCAACTCGCGGTCGTGGTCGACGATGCCGCCCAAGGCATCACCGACATCGTCCGTGGCGCTGACCTGCTCTCGTCCACGGCCCGCCAGATCTACCTCCAGCAGGCCCTCGCCGCTCCCCGCCCCCGTTACCTCCACATTCCGTTGGTGCTCGACGAAAATGGCGAAAAACTCAGCAAACAAGCGAAAGCCTGCCCGGTGCCGCAGGAAGGGTCTGCCACCGTCCTCGTTGAAGCCCTCCGTTTCCTGGGAGAACCCATCCCCTCAGGCGCCGATCGAATTCCTCCCCTCTTGGCCTGGGCCTCCCGCAAACCCTTGACGTGACTGTTATCCTAGGGTGGCATGGCAGAACCAAGCGAGATATTCGACGAAGGCGACCTAATCTCCCGGGCCAAGGCCGGTGACGATACCGCTTTTACCGAACTCCTCATCCGCTACGAGCGCAAGATCTATCGGCTGGCGAAGAACATTACCCAAAACGATGAGGATGCCGAGGATGTGATGCAAGAGGCTTTCCTCAAAGCCTACAGCCACCTCGATAACTTCCAGGGCAACAGCAAGTTCTACACCTGGATTGTGCGCATTGCGGTGAACGAATCACTGATGAAGCTGCGCAAGCGCAAGAGCGACAAGCTGGTTTCGCTCGACGAACAGGTGGACACCGGCGAAGACATGGTGCCTCGCGAAATCGCCGTTTGGGAGGACAACCCCGAAGCGCAATACTCACAGGAGGAAATGCGCGGGATCTTGGATAAGTCCGTCGAGAGCTTGGCACCCATCTTTCGCAGCGTCTTTGTCTTGCGCGATATTGAAGACCTCTCCACCGAAGAGACCGCCGAGGCGCTGGGAATTTCCATTCCGGCCGTCAAAAGCCGTCTCCTCCGCGCGCGTCTCCAACTGCGCGAAAAGCTCACTCGATTCTTCCGCCGAAAAGGGGGCAACGTTCTTGCTTTCCTGTAAGGATTTTTTGAAGGAACTCGGTGAGTACCTCGACGAATCGACCACTCCGGCCAACCGGGCGGAGCTCGATCAGCATTTAAAGGGATGTCCCGATTGCTGGGTGGTCGCCGACACCACCAAAAAAACGATCCAAATCTTCCGGGGAACCGAGGCCCGTGAGGTACCCGACACTCTCAGGTTCCGGCTGCTGGCTGCTCTCGAATTACGCATGAAAGAACGCCACAAAAACCAATAGAATCAATATCTCGCGGGTTTGATTCGTCAAGCCGCCGTCAGCGACTTCAGCTTAGCATTCATCGTCGTCCGCTTCAATCGCAGGATGTCCGCCGCCTGTTTTTTATTGCCCCCCGTGCGCCGCAAAGCCTGCTCCAAAAGCCCCAACTCAAAGTTCCCCACCAGCCGCTCAAAGTCTAACCCCTCCTCTGGAATCGTCGGCACCGGCACTGGCCGCTGCGTCGAACTTGCCACGGGCTGTAGCTTTGAAGGCAACGGGAGCGGAAAATCCGCCGCCATCAGCGTCTCGCGCTCCCCGCTAAAGGCGATGGCCATCTCGACGGCGTTCTCCAATTGCCGTACATTGCCCGGCCAAGGGTACTCGCTCAGATGATCCAGGGTCTCCCGAAGGATCGCCTTTCCGGGTAACCCTTCCATCTGGCAGATCTTAGCCACGAAATGCCGCACCAGCAGCCCCAGGTCTTCCGGCCGATCCCGTAGCCGCGGCATCTCCAGCGGCACCACGTTGAGCCGATAGTAGAGATCCTCGCGAAACCGTCCGTCGCGAATCCGCGCCGGCAAGTCCGCATTGGTCGCCGCGATCACGCGCACATCCGTCTTCATCGTGCGCGAACTCCCCACCCGTTCGAACTCACGTTCCTGCAGCACCCGCAGCAGTTTGGTTTGCAAATCGAGCGGCAAGTCGCCGATTTCGTCCAGGAACAGAGTCCCCGACTGCGCCTGTTCAAAGCGCCCCACCCGATCCTGGCTCGCCCCAGTAAAGGCACCCTTCACGTGGCCGAACAACTCCGCCTCCAGCAGCTCACGCGGAATCGCATTGCAATTGATCGCGACAAAAGGCATTGCCGCCCTCGCGCTCGCTTGATGCAATGCCCGCGCGGCCATTTCTTTGCCGGTGCCCGATTCTCCCGTGATCAGCACCGTCGCCCGTCGCGGTCCCACCAAACGGATCAGATCCGCCACTTGGGTCATCGCCTGCCCTGTGCCAACCAGGAGCCTCCGCCATGGCTCGGCAGACGTCTCCACCGGACACCGGGCCACCATCACCAGTTCGCGCTCCAATGCCGCCCGGTCCAAGGAACTGGGCAGCACCCGCGCCGCTCCAAGGCGCAACAGCCGCCCCGCCCTCTCCAGTAATTTCCCCGGCAGCTCGTCCTGAATCAGGAAGATCACCGGCAAAAGCCGGTCCCGGGCCAGCAACTCAAGCAATAAAGCCTCCGCCCCTCCGCAATCCCCAACCAACGCGGCATCAAAACTTTCCCCGGCTAGCTGCGCCACGGCCCAATAAGGGTCGTCGTGATGCACTACACCAGTGAATGATAAACCAGAACCAATGGAAAGAAGCCGCATAAAAAGTGTTAACACCGAACCTTCTTTAGTTCGGCCTTTCGCCGGAAAGTCTTAGAAGAAAAAGAACTTAGGCCACTCTGACCCCTGAGAGATATTCCCGCATTGCACCATCGGAGAGTTGTGGTAACTTTAGAGTTGTTACCCCAAGAGCGGGAGTAATTCAGTGGTAGAATGTCAGCTTCCCAAGCTGGACGTCGTGGGTTCGAATCCCATCTCCCGCTCCATAGAATCAATCACTTGGGAGAACCCAGCAACTTCTTCCACTCCACTACACTCCATTAAGCCGCGAAAACGCTGTTTTCCAGTTCTTCCGCTGCTTCGGCCCGCTTGCTAAGGGCGGTCTTGGTGTACACATCCAGCGCTACCCCGATCCCATGACCACGCTGGTCGGCTGCTACTTTGGGATCAATGCCCGCCTCGTGTCCAAGGCTGGCATGTGTCCGGCGTAGCACCTGAAAGTTTGCCCAATCCAAACCGATCAGTTTGAGCTTGGGCTTCATGCCCCGGTACCAGATATTGTCGCGCCACATCGGCTTTGCGGCATTCTCCGAAGAGAACACCCAGGCCTCTGGGCCGTACGCAACCAAGCCCATCCATTCCTGCATCAGGGATGCAGTCTTCGTAGGAATGGCAACAGTTCGCTTGGGCGATCTGATTTTCGGTGTGTCGATGTCACCACGATAGAGCCGCTGGGCAACTGTCACCGCCCGGCAGTCTTCGCTTACATGCTGGCGCTGGAGTCCAAGAATCTCTCCAGGCCGCATGCCTGCGAAGATCGCGAGATGCGCGATGACGCTCTCACGCAATTCGAGGACACCGATGTACTGCTCAACCTCCTTTGCTGTCATTACGCGGGTTGGCTCCGTCTCCGCTTCCCTCGGGGTAAAGAGAGCGGCGGTCGGGTCGCGCTGAGTGTAGCCTTCTGCCAATGCCAGTTTGAACACAGACCGTAAATCCCAGCGAAGATGCGCCACCATGCTGCGCGACAAATCTGCTGCCTTGCGGCCAAGGAAGGCTTGAAGGGCCTTCAGCGTAATTGCCGTGAGCCGGGTTTCGCCAAACTCCGCCAGATGGTGGGTGATGCGATTCTCGCTGGTTAAAGCGGTCGAGCGCTTCCACTTCTTTCGCATGAAGGGGAGCGCCACGTTGCTTAGGTAATTGCCAAACGTGATTGCGGCGTCGGGAGTCGTCGCCTCTTTCGCATTGATCTCTCCCATGAACTCGGCCTGCTTCTGCTGCGCCTCGCTCTTGCTCATCTTTGAGTGCAGGCCAAGGGTATAGTATTTCCTTGCGCCGCCCTCTCGGTAGAGCACCGCCCAATTTTTCCGTTTGCCATGTGATCTGACTTGCAAACTTCCTTCTTGATATCGCTTTCTTCGCACAATGCTCCTTGTGGTAAGCGGCTGAGAAACCCCTCTAGCCAAAGCAACGACAGCGAGACATAGTTGTAGGGCATGACCCAGCCCCCACCCAACCCACGACAGGAATACTGGC
>JAYVUQ010000161.1:0-2757 GCA_043787785.1 Bryobacteraceae bacterium | reverse complement strand
CGCGGCGCTTACTATGTGATGGCCGATATTTCGGCTTTCGGCTTCCCAAATGACCAGGCCTTCGCAGCGCACTTAGTGGAAAATATCGGCGTGGCGGCGGTGCCGGGGTCGAGCTTCTTTGAGAACGCGGAGTTAGGTAGCCAGTTGATACGCTTTTGTTTCTGCAAGAAGTTTGAGACGCTGCAGGCGGCCGAGGAGCGGCTGACGCGGCTGCGGGCTTAGAATTGTTGTAAGGAGCACAGGTATGACTTGGCTCAGTTTGGCATTGGCCGCGCAGTTGGCTATTCCCGCCGCGCCGCCTACCGCGGTGCCCAAGCCGGAGCCGCCGCCGCCCGTCTCAACGCCCGCGGGGCCGCCCAAACTTGAATACAACGGCAAGCCCTTGGTGTTAGACCAACCCGCCTGTACCGACGAAGACATTCAGAGCATGGGCCTATCTTGCTCGCGGGAGGACCCCTGCCCCGTTTATCTCGAACTCGCCGCGCTCGAAGTATTGGCCAATACCATCGTCCTCACCGGCAACACGCATAGCCGGGAAGCGACGTTCTCCTCGGTGCTGCTGATGAGCGAGGACATGGGTAAGACGTGGATCGAGCCCATGGCGCGCATCAAGAGCGGCGTGCTGGACCAAGTGCAGTTTATCGACTTTCAGAATGGTTGGGTGGCTGGCCAAGTGATCCAGCAGTTGCCGCGCGACCCTTTCTTCTTGATCACCAACGACGGCGGGCGCACCTGGCGGCGGCGCGCGCTTTATGAGGATGCCCGCGTAGGCTCCATTGAGCAGTTCTGGTTTGAGACCAGGCAGAACGGCGGGCTGATAGTCGATCGCACGCGGGCCGGAGATCCGAGGGCGAAGTACGAACTCTACGAAAGCCAGAACGGCGGGTCCAGTTGGACGCTGCGCGAAGTGAACAGCAAACCGATTCAGCCAAAGCGTGCGAAGTTGCCGGTGCCCAATACCGATTTCCGTCTGCGGGCCGACGCGAAGCTGAACGCCTATCGGCTGGAGCGGCGTCAGGGTGCGCAGTGGCAAACGTTGGCCTCGTTCTTGATTGCTCTCGCGCCTTGCATGCCACCCAAACCGCCGGAGCCGGTAATCGCTCTCGCAGAGGTGCAAGCCGAGGCCGTACCGGTGCCCGCTCCGGCTGCGGTGCCGGGCGCGAAGCGGCTGCCACCAACGCTGAAGAAGAAGCCTTAGCACCAGTAAGCGCAGAGCCTGCTCTGGCGAAAACAAACCGAGGCCGATGAGAGGGCAGGGCCCGCTTACTGCGTGCGAGGCTGGAAGATTGTCTATTTCCCCACTTCAAAAGCCAGCAGGACATTGCCGGGCGTGCCACCCCATTGGCCGTAGCCGGAGCCGACGTAGAGCAGGCCGCCCGAAATCACGGGGCCGGCTACGTCCATGGAGCCGCCTTTGGCTTTCACCCCGTTGACGGTGTCGAATGACTGGGAAGTGTTGAAGTCCCAGAGAATTTGGCCATCGGTGGTGGAGTAGGCGCGCAAATGGCCGTCGATGGAGCCCGAAAAGACCGCGCCGGGGATGGCAGTGACAGCGGCGGATTGGGCGGGGCTGCAGGGCTGGGGTGAGCAGGGAGGAGCGGGCGTTTGCCAGACGCGTTCGCCATTGTCGAGCCTCAGGGCGTAAATACCCCCTCCTTGTTTGCTGCGCCGCGGTCCGAAAGCGAGGTCAGAGACGGCGGCGAAGGCGAGCTTGCCGTCGGTGCTGATGCCCCATTGAATTCCACCCAGAACACCGCCTTGGCCGACGCGGGCGTGCCAAAGGACTTCGCCTTTTTGGTCTGGATCGACGGCATGCACTTCGCCGGACTTCTGGGCGAGGATCAGGGCTCGCTTCTTGTTCGGCAGCGTGACCAGCATGGCCGATGCGCCGAGGTCATGGTCTGGCCCTTCGGAATCGGGGCAGTTGAACTTGGTAGGGCTCGTGCAAGAGCTATTGAAGGCGTCGTTAGCCAGAATCTGCTTCACCCATTGGACTTTGCCGGTGTCGAGGGAGAGCGCCATCACGGCATCGGAAGTCGGAGTAGGTGGGTCAGAGTAGTTGTCCCCGGTTGTGACATAGAGCACGCCATGGGCGGGGTCGAGCGTAGCCGCGCTCCACACGCCCACTCCGGAGGGGCCCATGGTGAGCTTGCCCTTCTTCGACAGCGGCCCTGGCTTCACCTCCGCGTCAATCGTGTAGGTCTTCCACAGCAGCTTACCCGTCTTGCCGTCCACGGCGACAACGCTGCCGCGGAAAGTGCAGCAGACGTAGTTGGGGCTGGTGGCGGAGGATTCCTCATAAGACGCGATGCCGGCGTAGACCCGATCCTGGTGAATCACCGGTGTGGCGGTGGCCATCGCGGCGGGGTGCGCTTCGGGGCGCAACTTCCAGAGCGGCGCGCCCGTGGTGGCGTCAAGCGCGTGCAGATTGCCGGTGGTATCGCCCGCCACCACGGTCCACCGGCCGTTCAGTTGGCCAATGGCAATGGCGGTGCGGATGGCGGCGGGAACCGTGGTGCTCCAGTGAACACAGCCGGTGGAGGCATCGAGCGAGTAAATGACGCCGTCCTGCGCGCCGACAAAGACGCGACCGCCGAATACCGACGGCTGGCCGCGCACCGAAGTGCCGCCAGGAAAGCCGAAGGCCCATTTCAGTTTGAGTTTGGGAACTGCGGCGGCGGCCAGGCCTGGCTTAGCCTGGAAGCGCCAGTTGGCTTCATTGCTGGCCCATCCCGTCCAATCGCCTTCGGAAGCGCG
>JAYVUQ010000160.1:0-8113 GCA_043787785.1 Bryobacteraceae bacterium | reverse complement strand
GTGGCTGGAGCCGGGGCCACGGTGGCCAAACATGGCAACCGGTCGATTACGTCGCAGACGGGCAGTGCGGATGTCCTGGAGGCGCTGGGGGTTAGGGTGGCTTTGCCGGCGTCGCTGGGTGAGCGCTGTTTGCGCGAGGCAGGGATCGCGTTTCTGTTTGCCCCGGAGCACCACCCGGCGATGCGGCATGTGCAGCCAATCCGGCGCGAACTAAAGCTGCGCACGGTGTTCAACTTCCTGGGCCCCCTGTCTAACCCGGCGAGTGCGCGCTATCAATTGATCGGCGCGCCCTCCTACGAGGTGGCCAAGCGCATGGCCGCGGCGCTGGCGTTGTTGGGCACGGCGAGGTCGTTTGTGGTGCATGGAGCCGACGGCTTGGACGAGATTTCGCTCTCTGGCCTGAGTTGGGTATTCGATGTGCGCGGCGGACAAGTGAAAGAACAAATGGTGCGGCCGAGCGACTTTGGCGTAACGGCCGCACCGCTGTCGGAGTTGGCGGGTGGAGATGCGACCGTAAATGCGACCTTGGCACGCGGGGTATTGAGCGGCCAACCCGGACCCCGGCGGGAGATCGTGCGCATGAATGCCGCGGCGGCCTTAGTGGTGTGCGGCTTGGCGGAGGACTTCCGGGAGGGGGTTTGGTTGGCAGCGAAGTCAATCGATTCGGGCGCCGCGGCTGGGAAGTTAGAGGCGCTGGCGAAGATTAGCCATTCCGTTTAGCGATGAGGAGCACGCGGCCCGTGGGCGGGTCACCGGGGATGGGAGTTACACCTTTTACGCTTAGCCCGGCGTCGGCACAGGCGGCATAGATCTCAGTGGACGAGAAGACGTGCTGGCGCATCCGCACGTGAACTTGCGGCTTGCCTTCCATGCGCAGGGTGGCGTCGCAGTAGGCTCGCTGACGACGCGGCTCGTAACGAAAACGGAGCTGGCATTCGCCACCATCCAAGTCCACCGTGGCTGTGCGATTCCAGCTATTGGCGTAGCCTTCGGCAAGCACTAAGTCGCCAAAGAAATAGCCCCCGGGAACTAAGTGGCGTTGGACATTTTGCAGAGTCCGGGTGAGATGGCGAACGCCGCGGGCGTGGTTCAGGCTATTGAAGGAGCAAATGGCGGCAGCGAACTGTTTACCCAGGGAAAACTGGGACATTTCGCCGGGAACGAAATGGCTGCCGGGAGCGTTAGCCCGGGCGTAGTCGATCATGCCCGGAGATAAGTCGACACCGGTGACGAGATACCCTTCTGATGACAGGTAGGACGCCATTTGGCCGGTGCCGCAGCACAGGTCCAGGATTTCCGCTCCGCGCGCTAAGTGGGGGCGAAGATACTGCGTAAAATGGGCTCGTGCCGTTTCGAGATAGACAGTGCCCCAGTCCTGGTTGTATAACTTCGCCAGCGCGTCGTAGAATCTACCTTCGTCGCTTTCCACTTACATCTGACCCATTTGGCCATAAATTGGCTGCAAAGCAGGATACAACTTCTGATAGATTTCGTATCCACGCTGATAGGTAGTGGATTCGTGCAATTGCGGGTCGAGCGAGTTTACCTGGCGAATGGTGGCCGCACAGGCTTCGGTAACACTGGCATAAGCGCCAGTGCCCACGGCGGCCAGCAGGGCCGCCCCGTAGGCCGAGCCTTCCTGGCTTTCGAGGGTGGTGGCGCGCGCGCCGAAGACGTTGGCGAGTAACTGCCGCCAGAAGGGGCTCTTCGCGCCGCCACCGGAGAGGCGCACCGCTGTCGGGCTAACGCCTAAGTCATGCAGGATTCCGAGGCAATCCTTGAGCGAGTAACTTACGCCTTCCACCAGTGAACGAATCAGGTGGGCTCGTTGGTGGCCAGCGGTAAGGCCGACCCAACCGCCGCGGGCCAAAGCGTCTAAATGCGGCGTGCGCTCGCCCATCAGGTAGGGCAGCCAAAACAGTCCCTGACTGCCAGCCGGGGCGGTCGCGGCTTCAGCCATTAACTCGTCATAACTCAGCCCGGGAGCCATTTGATTCCGGAACCATTGTAAGCTGAGGCCGGCACCCTGAGTGACTCCCATCACATGCCACTTACCGGGCACCGCATGGCAGAAAGTATGCACGCGCCCTTGCGGATCGAAATTCGGCTGGTCCAGGTAGGCGAATACGACACCCGAGGTGCCGATGGTGCAGGAGACAATGCCGGGGCTGACGATGCCATTACCGACGGCGCTGGCAGCCTGGTCGCCACCACCGCCCACTACCGGAGTTCCGGCGCGCAAGCCAGTCGCCTGAGCCGCCTCTGCCGAGACGACGCCGGTTACTTCGTCCGATTCATATACCTTGGGCAGAATACTCTCGTCAATCCCCAAGGCGGAAGCCATCTGGCGGGACCAGCAACGTTTCACGACGTCAAACAGGGCGGTACCCGAAGCGTCGGAGACCTCGGTGGCATACTCACCCGTAAGTTTGTAGCGTAAGTAATCTTTGGGCAGCAGTAAATGACGAACGCGCTCATAATTGGCGGGCTCATGGTCGCGCACCCAGAGGAACTTGGGCAGAGTGAAGCCGGTAAGTACGGGATTGGCGGTGTAAGTGAGCACATTGTCGTGCCCTACCTTGGCGTTGATCGCATCTACCTGACTTTGGCTGCGTTGGTCGCACCAGATCAGAGCAGGCCGGATCACTTTGCCATCCGCGTCGAGCAGCACCGAACCATGCATTTGTCCGGAGAGGCCAATACCCTGAATGGCGTTCCCATTTACCTGGGCCTCGCGCAGTACTCCCTGGACGGCTTTTTGGCTGGCCGCCCACCAGTCATCGGGATCCTGCTCTGCCCACAAGGGACGCTCCATGGCCATATCGCGATGAGGGGCGGTAAAGGCGTGCCGCACTCGCCCTGCGCCGTCGATCAGGAGGGCGCGGCTGCCCCCGGTTCCCACGTCTATACCCAACCAGTACATAAGGACCCTATTGTATGGCCATTGTCTAGTTGGGCCATGGGCTGGGGAAATTACCGGCGCAAGGCAGGCTGGGCATTTAGTACTCTCTGTCGACTTTGCCGGTTAGCGCAGGGCCCGCTCAGTGCGTTCGCGGCTGGCCGAGTTTTGGAGCAAGTTCGGGAGCGAGTTCGGATATGCACGGTGGTGGCGAAGGCCATAGAATAGGGACGATGCTGATTCCCGTTCTCCTTTGCCTCGCCGCACACCTACCGGCCGCGGCGCCCTACGCGGGCTTCCCCAGTGCCATGATCACAAACGGGAAGCTGACGGCCAAGCTGTACTTGCCCGATGCGCGCGATGGCTACTATCGGGCGACGCGTTTCGACTGGTCGGGCCAGATTGGCAGCTTAACCTCGGCCAAGCATGAGTACTTTGGCCAATGGTTCGAGCGATATGACCCCAAGCTTCACGACGCAATCCAGGGGCCGGTGGAAGAGTTTAACGCGGACGCGGCCGGGCCGGGACTGGGCTACGACGAGGCCAAGGTGGGCGGCGTGTTCTTGCGCGTGGGTGTGGGCTTCGTCCGCAAGCCGGATAGTAAGCCCTATGAACGCTTCCGCACTTACGAGATCGTCGACCCCGGGCACTGGCAGGTGAAACGCGGCAAGGACAAAATCGCCTTCGTCCATACGGTGAAAGGCGCGGGATACGCTTACCAATACACCAAGACGCTGCGCCTGGTTGGCCAGGAGATGATCATCGACCATGAGCTGCGCAACACAGGCACGAAGGCTATGGTACTTACCCAATACAACCATCAGTTCTTCGTGATGGACGGCAAGCCGACGGGGCCAGAAACACAGGTGACCTTCCCGTTCGCTCTTAAGGCCAAGCGCGCGCCGAACGCCGACTTGGCCATGATTACCGGTAACCATGTGGTCTATCAGCGCGAACTGCAGAAGGGGGAAAGCGCTTTTGGCGCGCTCGAGGGATTTGGCAATACCGCAGCTGATTACGACATCCGCGTGGGACGCCGAGATACCGGGGCTCAGGTGCGGGTGCGTGGCGACCGGCCGATTGAGCAAATCGTATTCTGGTCGATCCGGAGCACCGTTTGCCCGGAGCCCTATATCCGAATCGATACGGCGGCTCGCAAGCGCACGCGATGGAGCTACCGGTATACGTTCGAGTAGGATTAAGCGGCCTTTACCTCAAACCGAAAGCGATGTAAAATACGCTTGACCATGAGACCAGCCCTTGCGCTACTTTCTTCGATCCTGCTGGCGGCTGAGGCGCCGGTTACGCCTTCTAATTATCCTCACGCGCCGATGCCCAGCTATACGGCGGCCGAGAAGCGGCATTGGTCTTACCAGCCGATTGCGGTAGCGCCGGTGCCGACCTTTACTGCGGCCGCTGACAAGGCTTGGGCGCAGGGCCCGATTGATGCCTTTATTTTGGAACGGCTCGCCAAGGATGGTCTGCGGCCTGCGCCGCGAGCCGATAAGATTATGCTGTTGCGCCGCGCGACGCTTGACTTGACAGGTTTGCCGCCCACGCCGGCGGAGGTGGATGGCTTCCTGGCGGACCCGTCCCCGACAGCTTGGGCCAAAGTGGTAGATCGCCTACTGGCCTCGCCGGCTTACGGTGAGCGTGGGGCGCAGCATTGGCTCGACGTGGTGCGCTTTGGGGAGAGCGAGGGCTTTGAGTACGACAATCATCGGCCCGATGCCTGGCGCTATCGCGACTACGTGGTCCACGCAATCAATAACGATAAGCCGTATCCGGAGTTCGTGAAGGAGCAGTTGGCGGGAGACGAGATGAACCCCAACCACGAGCAGTTGCGCATCGCTGCTGGCTTTCAGCGGTTGGGCGCCATTCGGCGCAATGCGGGCAACCAGGAAGTGGCTTCCTCGCGCAACGAAGTGTTGACCGAGATGACGAACATTGTGGGCTCGGCGTTTCTGGGCATGACGCTCGGCTGTGCCCGCTGCCATGACCATAAGTTTGACGCGATTAAGCAATCAGACTACTATCGCGTGCAAGGCTACTTCGCCTCCACCGTCGACCAGGACGTGCCGCTGACGTCGAGCGCCGACCAGGCCGCTTGGAAAGAGAAGTTCGACGAGGTGGAAGGATCGCTCAAGAAGATTCAATCGCAGATTAAGTTGCTGAAGGGCAGCGACCTGGTGAAAATGGAGGAGCAGTATAAGGCCAAGGAAGCCGAACTTCCGGAACCTTTGCCGGCTCTGTTTAGCGTCAGGAATGACCCGGCCAAGCTTTCGCCGATTCATCTGTTAGCTCGCGGCGACTACGCCATGAAAGGCGCCACCGTCGGTATGCGCCCGCCGGGCATTCTGGCCGGGCCGGACCTGGCGGAACTGCCGCTGACGACCGATCAGCCGCGCACCAAGTTGGCCGAATGGATGTTCAATACCAACAATCCGCTGCCGGCACGCGTAATGGCCAATCGCCTGTGGAGCGATCACTTTGGCCGCGGCATTGTCGCCACGCCGAATGACTTTGGCCGCATGGGCGCGCGGCCCACGCACAAGGAACTGCTGGACTATCTGGCGGACCAATACCGGTCGAATGGCTGGCAAATGAAGCCGATTCACCGGCAGATTCTGCTGTCGAATACGTATCAGCAGGCGGTGACGAATCTGGTCGCCGGTAAACTCGGCGCACAGAAGGATCCCGATAAGACGCTGCTGTGGGCCTTCCCCCGGCGGCGTCTGGATGCGGAACAGCTTCGCGACACGATGCTGGCGGTGTCGGGCGAGTTGAACGCGAAGCTGGGTGGCCCGTCGGTGCTGCTGCCCGTGCAGCCGGAGTTGGTCCAGTTGCTGTATAAGCCGCACCAGTGGGTGGCGACTAAGGATGTGGCTGAGTACAATCGGCGCAGCATTTACCTGATCCAGAAACGGAATTTGCGGCTGCCGTTTATGGAGGTGTTCGACCTGCCGGACCGCACGGCGAGTTGCGCGCGCCGGGAGTCTTCGACCCATGCGCCGCAAGCGCTCGAGATGCTGAATGGGGAGATGGCGAATCGCTTGGCAAAGTCGCTCGCGGCGCGGTTGCGTGCCGAGGCGGGTACTGGGTCGGCCAAGCAGGTGGATTTGGCCTATCGGTTGGCGACGAGTCGCTTGCCGACGGTGGGGGAGAAGCAGGCCGCGCTGGCCTTTTTGCGCACGCAGCCGCTGGAAGAGTTTGCCTTGGCGATTTTGAATTTGAATGCGTTTGTCTATGTTAACTAAGCAAGAAGAGCACGTCCGCTACACTCGCAACCGGCGCGAGTTTCTTACTGATTCCTTCTGCGGCTTCGGCGCGCTGGCGTTTGCCCAGATGGCCCATGCCGCGAACCCTTTGGCGCCCAAGCCCGCGCACCGTCCGGCTAAAGCCAAGAACGTCATCTTTCTCTTCATGGCCGGCGGACCTTCGCATCTGGAAACCTTCGATCCCAAGCCACTGCTGAATAAGCTGAACGGCCAGAAACGCCCGGCTGAATTTGGCGAGGCCAAGTATCAGTTCGTGCAAAACGATGCCAAGTTACTGGGCACGCAGCGCACCTTCAAACAGCATGGCCAAAGCGGGCTGTGGGTCTCCGATCTTTTTCCTCACCAGGCCAAGGTTGTCGATGACTTGTGCGTCATCAAGAGTGTCACCGGCGACATGGTGGTGCATTCCGCCGCTCAGTATCAGATGATGACGGGCCGCATTTTGCCGGGCTTCCCCAGCATGGGCTCGTGGGTGGTTTATGGATTGGGATCGGAGGCGAGTTCCCTGCCCTCATATTGTGTGCTACCCGATCCGGATGGCGCGCTCGAAGCCGGCCAGCCCATGTACATGAATGGCTTTCTACCGGCCGTGTATCAGCCCTCCATGCTGCGCCCCGGGCCCAAACCGGTACTGAACCTGGACCTGCCGCCGAATGTCAAATTCGAGAATCGCCGGAAGACCATTGACCTGATCAAGCGGCTGAATGAAGTGAACCCTGACGGCGAGGACCCGGAGTTTTCGGCCCGCATGTCCGCCTACGACACGGCGTTTAAGATGCAGACCGAGGCACCCGAAGTCTTCGACGTGACGAAGGAGTCTCCCGAGACGCTGGCCATGTACGGCGTGGGCAAGGAACCGACCGACGACTACGGACGCCGCTGCGTGTTAGCGCGCCGGATGGTAGAAAAGGGCGTGCGCTTCGTCTGCGTCGTTTCTGGCGGTGGGCCCGGCGATCTGCAATGGGATGCCCATAACGACATCGAAGAAAATCACCTGCGGATGGCCGCCCAAGCCGACCAGCCCATTGCGGCCTTGATCCAGGACCTGAAACAACGCGGCATGCTGGACGACACGCTGGTGCTGTGGGGCGGCGAATTTGGGCGCTCACCCGAGGCGCAGACCGGCAGGGGCCGCGACCACCACAACCTTGGCTTCACGATGTGGATGGCCGGTGGAGGAATCAAAGGCGGCCAGTCGATTGGCAACACGGATGCGATTGGGCTGAAGGCGGTGGAGGAGGTCCATCACTTCCGCGACATTCACACGACGATCCTGCACCAGTTGGGTCTCAACCAGGACGCCCTCAGCTACCTGCATCAAGGGCGCAAGGAGCGGCTCACCGAGATTCAGGGCTCAGTGATTCAGGGAGCTGTGGGTTAGTGCCGGCGAGCGGCGAAAAGGCCCTTGAAGAAGCGCTGGACTAGCCACCAAACCAGCAATAACCCAGCGAGAATGGCTCCGTACTGGCCGACGGAGACGATGTTCATCCACCACCAGGTGCGCTCACCATCGATGAGCAGGGCCCGGCGGGGATCGTCAAGCTGGTACTCGACGCGCACCTTGGAGCCCTCCTTGAGGTTGACGCTGGAGGCATCGACCCTATCCACGGCAACGACTGGACCTGCCAAGCCTTGGGGCTGGAACTCGACGCCCACGATGAGGTGCGGCACCAGGGCGTCGACTCCCTCCGAGTCACCGGTATCGCCCACCTGGTCCACTAGGCGCAAGGCGACCACTTGGCCATCGACCTCGGCCAGCGAGCCGGAGGGGCGGCGGTCAGAGAGGGGTGAAAGCCAAAAGGCTATGGCGACGAGGAAACAAGCGAGGCTCAGCAGCCAGACCGATTTGTGGGTCCGGCTGGCGACCCAGGCGAGCAAGGCGGCGGGAAGCAGGCTTACGAGAAAGTCCGGCAGAGGCCAGGCACTTTCATAGACG
>JAYVUQ010000159.1:0-2027 GCA_043787785.1 Bryobacteraceae bacterium | reverse complement strand
CACAAGGGAAGCGAAAGAATCTCCCTACAGGCCTTTTCCGCATGGGGCAAGCTGCCCTTCTTCTGGCCGGCGCTCGAGAAGGCGGGGTGCAAATGGAGCGGCACTGGATAATGGACGCCGGTGCCGATACCGTGTTGGGCCAGATAGGCACGCAACTGGTCTCGATTCTTGGCCCGGATGACGTAGAGGTGGTTGACCGAGCAGGGGTAGCGCTTCAGGAGGCGGATGCCGGGGCAATCGGCCAGCGCTTGGTCATAGCGGCTGGCGATGCGGCGGCGGTGGTCGTTCCACTCTTCGAGATGAGGCAGAAAGGCCTGCAAATAGCAGCACTGCATTTCGTCGAGACGGGAATTGACGCCGGTCTCATAGCTCACCTGTCCGCCTTTGCGGCCACCATCGCGCAGCAGGCGTAGACGTTGAGCGACGTTCGCGCGATTGGTGACGATGGCGCCACCGTCGCCGAGCGCGCCCAGGTTCTTGGTGGGGTAAAAGCTATAGGCGACGTAATCGGAGAACTTGGTGAGCGGTTGGCCATGGAACTGAGCGCCGTGGGCTTGGCAGGCGTCCTGAATCACCAGCTTTCCCAGCTTCGCAATGCGGTCGATGCGGCAGGGCTGGCCGTAAAGGTGTACCGGTACTAGCGCCGCCGTGCGCTTGGTGAGGCGATTGCCGAGATCCTCGGCGTCGATCAAAAGCGTCTCCGGGTCGATGTCAGCGAACTTGATCTTGGCGCCGGCGCTGGTGATGGCGATGCCGGTGAAGGGGGCCGAGAGGGCCGTGGTGATCGTCTCCCCGGTGACGCGGGCAGCACGGAGGCACAAGCTGATGGCGTCAGTTCCGTTGGCTACGCCCACGGCGAACTTGGCCTGCAGGGAGGCGGCATAATCGCGTTCAAAGTTCGCCAGGCCTTCGCCCAGGATGAACTGTCCGCGGGCGAACATCGCATCGAGTTGGGCTTGCCATTCGGAGCGAGTAGCCTCAATGGCGGGCCGCAGGTTCACGACAGGCAAGTGCATTAGCGACCTCGAATCACCGTTCGGATCCATAGGCGAACCAATTGGAGCAGCGTGCTGGCCAGGCTCCGCAGCCGGAAGAACTGACTTTTGCCATGCAAGCGCGGATAGTGATGCACGCCCACCTCGGCCACGCCGCAGCCGGTGAGTTCGAGCTGCTTCACGAGTTCTACGCAGATGGTGCCGCTGGTGGAGCGAAGCTGAATCTGCTGCACCAGGTCGCGCCGCATGAGGCGAAAGTCGCAGTCGATGTCGCGGATGCGGATGCCGAACAGGAGGCGGGCAAAGTTGTTGTACGCGTTGCCGATGAAGATACGGTGCCAGGGATCGTTGCGCTCGAGCTTAAAGCCGTTCACCAGTCCAACCCCGGGCTGCATCAGCGCCCACAGCTTGGGCAGCTCGCGCACATCGTATTGGCCATCGCCATCGGTGTAGAAAACAAATTCCTTGGTGGCGGATTCGAAGCCGGTCTTGAGGGCACCGCCGTAGCCGCGATTCTCGGGATGAGTGATGACGCGCAGGCGAGAGCCATGTTCAAGAGCCAAGGCGGCTAACACTTCGCCGGTAGAGTCCTGGCTGCCGTCGTTCACTACGATGACTTCGAAGTCGTCGAAGTGGGTGCCAAGGACAGAAAACGTTCGCCCAATCAGCTCTGGGAGTGACGGGGCGTCGTTGTAGGCGGGGAAGAATGCGCTCAAACTCGGCAAGGTGGGGAGAATACCACGTCCCTAAGTCCAACGGATAGACCTAGGCGTACCAGGGACGCAAGCGGTTTGCCACGCCCCTGGAGACACATGGCGTCTATGCTTCTGGAATTACCAGTACGTCGCCGGGGTGAATTACCGAGTGTTCATCCTTCAACTTCGAGGAGTTGGCGGCAATGATCTTCGGGAAATGAGCGCCGTTGCCCAAGTGGTCCTGTGCGATCTTCCAGAGAGAGTCGCCAGGCTTGACGATGTAGGTCTGGATGGGCTCCGGAATGCTGGAATCAATACTGAGGTCGCGTCGACCCCA
>JAYVUQ010000158.1:0-5870 GCA_043787785.1 Bryobacteraceae bacterium | reverse complement strand
AAGGTGATGATGGCGGCGGAGATCTTCACTAGTTCCTTTAGTTTAGGACGCCACGGGGCCAGCCGTGGCCGAAAGTGCGGAGACTATTTTCTCGCGATCGCGTTCGGCGCGGGTGGCGGAGAACTCGAGCACCGCCTGATAGATGGCCAAGCCGATGCCGACGCCAAGCAGGAGAATGGCATAGAAGGCGGGGATGCTGGGGCTGAAGTGGCTTTGGCCCCAAAAGATCTGTTTGTCGCGCAAGACGTAGCGGGCACCATAAGCCACCAGGATGGGGGCGGAGGCTAGTGGATAGAAGATCAAAAGGAGCGTGTGAAAGCGGCCGGCGGAAGTGGAGCGCCAGGACTGGCTAGGGTCAATCGGGCGGGGGTACATCGTCGATCCGGCGTTGCCGACGGAGACGAGAAACAAGCCGAGCACCAGGGTGACGGCGATGGCTTCAAAGAACTGCGCCGGCTGGAGGGGTAAGCGTAGGCCGAGCATGACGAGAAAGATGGCGACTAACTCCAGCAGGAGAAAAGCGAAGCCTGCCAAGTTCTTGGCGATGATGACGGTGCGGTAGGAGATGGGGGCGAGGAAGTAAAGCTGAGCGGCGGCGCGATCGAAGCCGAGGTGATTCCAGAAAGCGACTTCGGCGAGCAAGGTGAGCGCATAGATGCAGACCACGGTGAGGAAATTGTCGGCGAGAAAGCCGGAGCGGGAACTGGGGCCCATGCCGCCCATGGCGATGGGCAGCCAGATCATCAGGCCAAAGGAGAACCCCATCAGGAAGACGAGGCGAAAGCGGGGCGCGCGGCTAAGGAAACGGAGTTCTTTCTCGAGCAAGGCCGCCAGCGGATCGCGCAGTATGCGCCGCGGCAGGCAGTAGAAGTATTCGATGAGCCCGGAGCGGGGAGCAGCGGCTTCAGCGGCTTTGCTGACCTCGCGGTCGAAGCGGAGACTGCGGGCAAACTGCCAGCGGGAAAACAGATAGCTAACCAGCAACCAGGCCAGCAAGGTGACCACGGGTTGCAGTACCTGGGCGCGCGTGAGCAGCAGCCCGGCGGTGGCGGACCAGGGCAGCCACACGGGCGGCGCCATCTTGAGCAAGCCTCGCATCCAACCGGGGATGCCGAAGGCGCTGAGGTATTGCGGCAGGGCGGCTAGCGAGACGAAGAGGAGGACGACCAGCTCGCGCCAGCCGCGTTGGGCTAACAGGCGAGTGAGGAGATCCTTGACGGCGACACCCACGAGCAGGTTGAGGAGGATGAAGCCCGGCAGCGCAAGTATCGCCCAGACGGACGCCCCGGAATGGCCGAGCAAGCCGACAGCGACACCGCCCAGCACGATGAGCATCTCGAAGCTCGTGGTGAGGCGCAGCAAGACCTCCATCCAGAAGAGTTGGGCATCGGAGATGGGATACACAATGAGCCGGCGAAGGTCGAGCGACATGCCACTCGAAACGAGAATCAAGGGGACCACCTGCCAGTAGGCGAAGACCAGCAGGAGGCCACCGGAGAGGAGATTGGGGAAATCGAGAGCGGGCGTGGAACGCAATTGATCGGGGTGGCGCAAGACGCCGGCGATGAAGACGGCGAGGGCAGTCCACAGGGCGTACCAGAAGAGCGTCAAGGCGGAGGCGAAGAGGGTGGCGGCGCGGCCAGTGCGGGGGTAGAAGTTCCGGAAAATACGGAATAGGGCCCAGAGCACGGCGCGCAGGGGGACCATGGAGAAAGAGGCCGGGATTAGGCCAGCCATTCGAGCTTTTCCGTGGTGGGCGTGCCGCCCACGGTGCGCACGAACAGCTCCTCGAGCGTCTCGCGGTTGTGACGGAGATCGGCCATTGAGCCTTCCACCACCAGTTGGCCTTCGTGAATGATGGCGACGCGGTCGCAGAGGCGCTCGACGACATCGAGCACGTGGCTGGTGAGAAAGATAGTGGCCCCGCGCTGAACCTGCTCAATCAGGATGTTCTTCATGAGGCGGGCACCGACGGCGTCGACGCCCTCAAAGGGCTCGTCCATCAGAAAGAGCTGGGGCCGATGGATGAGAGCCGCGGCCATGGCGCAGCGCTTGCGCATGCCTTTTGAATATTCGGCGATCAGTTTGCGGGCGTTGCCATCGAGCTCGAACAAGGCCAACAGTTCCAGGCTCCGCTCATGCGCTTCGCGGAGGGGCAGGCCATAAAGGCGGCCCACAAATTCGATGAACTCGCCGCCGGTGAGGTGGTCAAAGAGCAGCGTGTCGTCGGGCACCAGCCCAAGGAGGCGGCGAATGTCGAGCGACTGGCGGGACATCCGATAGCCCAGAATTTCGACCTCGCCGGAGGTAGCGGGGATGAGCCCCATCAGCATGCGAATGGTGGTGGTTTTGCCGGCCCCGTTGGGCCCCAAAAAGCCATAGAAACAGCCGCGAGGGACCGTGAGATTCAGGCCATTGACGGCGTGCTTGTCACCGTAGGTTTTGTAGAGGTTACGGACAGAAATAGCGGGAGCCGGACCGGGAGGCGCAGTTTGTGTAGGAGGAAGCAGATCGGACATTCGCTATTTTCTATTATCGGACTTTTGCTCGCCGATATGCAGAGGTACGATGAGTTTGCTATCGGTTGCCAACCCTGCGCCCGCCTTAGGCCGCCCCTTGGGACGGGTATCTTTACCGCCGAACCAGACGGCGATTTTGGCTAAACTGCATGAATTGCCGCCGTTTTCGCCGGTGCTGAACAAGCTATTGGCGACGTTGGGCGACGAGAGCTTCTCGTTTCGGCAACTGGGAGCTTTGATTGAACAGGACACGGTGCTGACGGGCAATGTCTTGCGGCTGGTGAACTCGGCCGCCTACGCCCGGCGGGCGGAGGTGATGGCTATTTCCAATGCCATCGCCATTTTAGGGGTGAACAAACTGCGCAACCTGGTGTTGACGCTGTCGGTGGCGAACATGTGGAAAAGCGTCAAGACGCCCGAGGGCTGGTCGCTGGAACGATTCAACGTTCACGAGCTTTCCACCGCCATTCTGTGCGACATGTTGGCCCAGACCCTCTTACAAAATACAGACCTTGAGTTTCCGGAAGGCGCCTTTCTGGCGGGCCTGCTGCATGACCTGGGCAAGCTGCTCATTGTGATGGCTTCGCCCGCCGATTACATGGATATTGAAGCCCACGCGGCGCGCACGGGCGGCACGCTGTTGGAGGCGGAGCAACTGATCCTCGAGACTGACCATGCGGCTCTCTCCGCCGAGGCGCTGGCGATCTGGAAGCTACCCACGATGCTGCAAGCGGCGGTGCGCGATCATCATCAACCGGTCGCTGGCGCACTGAGCATGGTGGTGTCGGTGGCGGACGAATGCGGTAATCGGCTCGGCCTGGGAGTGACGCCGCTGGCGACGCCGATGGAAGGAACCGATGCTGAACTTTGCGGCCCAGCACTGGGCCGTATCGGTCTCCAGGGCCATGCTGAAACCCTGTTGGCCGAATTCCGAGTGGAACTCGAAGCCGCTAAATCGCTCCGCTAGTCATTGTGTTGCTATTCTCAGCATTCTGATAATCAATTCGCAAGATCGTCGTAAGCCTAGGCTGATCTAGGGGTTACAAGCTACTCCGAGTATAGTTGGGTTAGTTGGGGCGAAGATTATCCGAAAATATATGAGAATAATCGCTCGCAAAATCCACTTATTAGCGGGTGCATTCTTTTGATTACCTGGCTGGCTGGGCCTTTTGCTTTCTCGGACTCTGGATCGCCGTCAGTGGCCTGGACGACCTCGTGCTGGACTTGGCGGTTCTACACCGCTGGTGGCTCGGCCGATCGCGCCATTCAGCTCGGGCCGCGCTGCTGATTCAGAGCCCCCTGCCGCGCGTGGCGATCCTGGTGCCCTGCTGGCAGGAAGCGGAGGTGATCGCGCAGATGCTGGAACACAACCTTTCGGTGATCGACTACGCGCACTACGACTTCTTTGTCGGTGCTTACCCCAATGACCCCGCGACGCTGTTCGCCGTCCAGACCGTCCAAGCCAAGCGCTCGCGCGTGCATTTGGCGGTCTGCCCGCACGACGGGCCCACGAATAAGGCCGACTGCCTCAACTGGACGCTGCAGCACCTGATGTTGCATGAAGAGCAATGCGGCACGCGCTTCGACATCGTCCTGATGCACGACGCGGAGGACATGATCCATCCGAGTGAGCTGCGTTGCCTGGCCGCCGAGATGCAGGATGCGGAGATGGTGCAGGTGCCGGTGATCGCGCTGCCCACGCCACTGTTCGATCTGACACACGGGGTGTATTGCGATGAGTTCGCTGAGTGTCAAGCCAAGGACCTGCAAGCGCGGGTCTACCTGGGAGGCTTTCTGCCCTCTTGCGGTGTGGGTACGGGGCTGACGCGCGCGATGATCGAGCGCCTCGCCGACACGGGGCACAACCAGATCTTTCAGCCAGGATCACTGACGGAGGATTATGAGCTGGGGCGCCGTGTGCAGGAATTGGGAGGGCGTCAGCGCATGCTGCCGATCCGTTGGGAGCGGGGACATTTGGTGGCCACGCGGGAGTACTTTCCGCGCGAATTCTGGCCAGCGGTAAAGCAACGCACACGGTGGATCACCGGCATCGCCCTGCAGAGTTGGGAAACGAATGGGTGGCGCGGCAATTGGGTGCGCCGGTATTGGTGGTGGCGAGACCGGAAAGGACTGGTGG
This sequence comes from Bryobacteraceae bacterium, assembly GCA_043787785.1. Taxonomy (GTDB): domain Bacteria; phylum Acidobacteriota; class Terriglobia; order Bryobacterales; family Bryobacteraceae; genus JALHNI01. The sequence goes on along the minus strand of JAYVUQ010000158.1, from coordinate 1,214 downwards.
GCAATCCGCTGACAGCGATATGCAACCTGCTGTTTCTGGCTGGCGCCTGCGGCTGGAGAGTGTCGCAGGCACCCTTCTGGACGCAATCGTTAGTTCGCATCGCCCTGCTGCTGCAGGTGTACCGGTGCATCGTGCGGATGGGCTACTCGACAAGGATCTACGGTCCGGTGTTTGCAATGGGCGCGCCGATTCGGATCCTGTGGGGCAATGTCATCAACCTGCTGTCCACCACGCGGGCAATCCATCAATTTGCCCGGGCGCGCTGGCGCGGGGAACCGTTGCGCTGGGTGAAAACGGCACATGCATACCCCACGCGAGCGGCCTTGATGAGGCAAAAGCGGCCTTTGGGCGAGATCCTGGCCGACCTGGGCTACGTGACGCGCGACCAAGTGCGCCGCTCCCTGCAGGTAAAGCCCGCCGACGTGCCGTTGGGCGAATATCTGGTACGACAAGGACGTCTTACCGACGAACAGCGCTGGGACGCGCTCAGCCTGCAGCAGGGCAGCGACGCGCGCCGGAACCATTTAGGGCTTCAGCGTCCGGATAAAGAAGTTGGTGGTGGTTTCGAGTAAGTGGCGCCGAGCGGGGCCGGAGACACCATGCGCTTTCTGCGGATAAAGCATCGTCTCAAATGGCTTGCCTGCCAACTGCAGGGCATTCATCATCATCATGCCGTTCTGAAAGAGTACGTTGTCGTCGCCAATGTTATGCACCAGGAGTAACTTACCCTTCAGGTTGGCGGCTGAATGGACGGGAGAGCTGGCTTTGTAACCCAATTCGTTCTGCTGCGGGAGACCCATATATCGTTCGGTGTAAATGGTATCGTACAGACGCCAATCGGTGACCGGAGCGCCGGATACTCCCGCGGCGAAGCGATCCGGCGCATTCAAGAGGCTGTAGAGCGTCAGATAGCCCCCAAAAGACCACCCATATATCCCCACGCGCGCGTTGTCTACGAAGCCTACCTTGGCAAGATAGTCGAGGCCCGTAAGCTGGTCAGCCAGTTCCTGTTTGCCAAATTGCCGGAATACTTTGCTTTCCCAAAGATGTCCGCGACCGGCGGAGCCACGGTTGTCTAGTTGCCAAATGACGAAGCCTTGGTGGGCGAGGGCTTGGTCCCAACTGAGGCCCGCCCATTGGTTTCGCACGGTCTGCACATGGGGACCGCCATAGACCATGACGATGGCCGGATACTTCCTGGCCGGATCGAAACC
>JAYVUQ010000157.1:0-2315 GCA_043787785.1 Bryobacteraceae bacterium | reverse complement strand
GCTTGCAGTCGCCGGGTAAGCAGGAGGGCGAGTCACTGATGACGTGGCTGAAGAATCCGCAAGCGCCGAAGAAGACTCCCGCTCTGACCACCTATCAATTTGGCAATCACGCCATACGTAGCGAACGCTGGCGGTACATTCGCTACAGCGACCAAACGGAAGAGTTGTACGATCGCCAGCAGGATCCGAACGAGTGGAACAACCTGGCTGCGATGCCCGAATTGGCGGCGGTGAAGAAGGATTTGTCGCAATGGTTGCCGAAGCATGACGAGCCAGATTCTCCGCGCCGCGCCGGTGGCGAAGAAGACTAATTCCGGGCGCCTGCTCAGCGTGGGGGGATAGTCAAGCACTTCGCCAACCCACCCATTCCACGAGAACTGCGGAATATTTTGCGGTGGTTGCGTGATTTAACCTGCGTCACCATGAATACTTCAGCCTCCAGCACGTTTACCGCGCACTGGCCGGAGTACCTCATTGAGGCCTGCGCCTTGGCCGTGTTCATGCTGGCGGCTAGCGTTTTCTGCGTCTTGTTTGAACATCCGATGTCGTGGGTCTACCGGACCATTGAAAACAGTCTTATCCGCCGGGCGCTGCTGGGCATGGCGATGGGCGGAACGGTGATCGTCATCATTCTTTCGCCATGGGGACAGCGTTCCGGAGCGCACCTGAATCCGGCCGTCACCCTGGCCTTCGCTAGCCTGGGCAAGGTTGCACCGTGGGATGCCGCGTTCTACGTCGCGGCGCAGTTCACCGGCGGCATCGCCGGGATGAAAATCGCCGATCTGCTGATTGCTACGCCTCTCCGTCACGCCGCCGTCAACTATGTCGTCACCGTGCCAGGACCCGGTGGTTGGAACCATGCGCTGCCGGCGGAGTTTGTCATTTCGGCGATCTTAATGACCACTGTGCTGTTGGTCTCGAACTCCCGATTCTCCGCTTGGACCCCCTATTGCGCGGGCTGTCTGGTGGCGGCCTACATTCTGATTGAGACGCCTCTTTCCGGCATGAGTCTGAATCCGGCGCGCACGCTGGGGTCGGCGGTAGCGGCCAACTACTATCCCTCCCTCTGGCTTTACTTCATCGCTCCCACGCTGGGGATGCTGATGGCCGCTCAACTGTTTCGGCTGCGGCAAGGGCGGCAACGCGTGTATTGCGCCAAGCTGAACCACGACAACACCGCCACCTGCATTTTCCGTTGCCGATTTCACGAAAAACGAGCCCCATAAAAAATTTATGAAAATAACGACCTGGATATTTCTCGCTCTCTCTGCGCCCGCTTGGGCCCAGAAGCACGAACTTGCCTTTACGCTGGGAGGCACCACGAATGATCTGCGGACCACGCTCGGCGCCACTGTCGCGGGCGGAAAGTCGATGCAATTCGACTACGGTTTCCGCTTGGCTGGTAACCAGATTGTTGCGGTGTCAGTTGAAGTTCACTTACTGGCTAACCCGCTCCGCCAAGTTGCGGGGGCGTCGAATTTGACGCGCGATTTTGCCAGCCTCTACCTTATTCCCGGCGTCCGGGTGAAGCTTAACCCCCACGGCCGAATCCAGCCCTTCGGCTCCATTGGCGCTGGCTACGCACTGTATGAGCAGAGTACGTTGACCGTGGGAGGGGCTCCGAATAGCGCTCCCCGCACTATCAACCGCGGAGCCTTCGCCTTCGGCGGCGGCGTGGACATAAAAATCGTACGCTGGCTAGCGGTTCGGGGCGATCTGCGGGATTTCTACACGGGCGGCCCGGTGCTGACCCTCGCCACGCACAACGGCCGACAACACAACATGGTTGCCAGCGGCGGCGTGGTGCTGCGTTTTGGCAAATAGATTAGACTTGCCTATACGTCGGCGCAGAATTTTATGATCGGACGGGAATAAGAGTGAGCACCATGCGGATAACACGATTGCATGGGAGCGTATCCGAATCTTGCTATCGATGGCCAACTAGGTTTGGAGTCAATTGGCGGGTCGCAAGTGGTTAGGTCGGCCGCCGAGCTTTTTGACGCCGAGGCGATGCCGCATATGCCCGACATCTACCGGACGGCGGCACGGATCTTGGGCGAAAAGGGCCGTGCCGAGGATGTCGCCCAGGAGGTTTACCTCCAGGCATGGAAATCGTTCCACCGCTTCGAACCCGGCACCAACTGTCGTGCGTGGCTCTATAAGATTCTCTTCCATTGCGTGAATCATCACCGCCGCAAGTGGTTTCGCTTTCCCTTGTTGAAAGAGACGGAAGAGTTTCTGGAAGCGAATATCGCGGCGTCGGAACCGGTTCCCGAACAACTGAGCGATGCCGATATTCTGGCGGCGCTGGGCGC
>JAYVUQ010000156.1:0-7218 GCA_043787785.1 Bryobacteraceae bacterium | reverse complement strand
CGGGTGGCCCAGAATCTGTTGGTATTAAAGACGCCCGCGGCGGGTGCCGGCTCCATGGCGCGCACGATCGATGAACAGGGTTGGCCCGACGTGGTGGGTACAGTGGCCGGTGACGACACCGTGCTCGTGGTAACTCCCGACGCCCGACGGGCGCTGCAGGTGAGGAAAAAGGTGCTGGCGCTGATGAGTTAGCATCAACCAAGTATGTTCGAGTGGCTCTTTTCCAATCCTCTGCCCGTTGGTGCCGACGCGCCCGACTTTACGCTCTTGAGCGATCAGGGCACCCCGGTGCGCCTCTCGGACTTCAAGAACCACCAGAATGTCGTCCTGGTCTTCTATCCCAAGGACGATACTTCGGTGTGTACCAAGCAGCTTTGTGAGTTTCGGGAGTCCTGGAATTTATCGTCCAAAAAGAATACTAAGGTGTTCGGAGTGAACCCGGGGTCGGTGGAAAGCCACATGTCATTTCGCGGTAAGTTTCAGCTACCCTATCCGCTGCTGGCCGACCCGGGGCAACAGGTGGCTAAGTTGTTCTCAGCGAATGGCCTTATCGTCAAGCGTACCGTGTATCTGATCGGGAAATCGGGCAAGATCCGCTTCGCGCGCCGCGGTGTGCCGAAGCCCGCCGAAGTGTTGGCGACGGCCGAGTAGATGCGCTAAAGCGGCTAGGGTTTTCCACCGATTAGACGGTATGGAGCTCTTGGGCCTGGCTTGATTTACTTGTACTGTGTTACCGGCAGCACCCAGCTCCCGCTCTTGCCGGCGGAGAGCGTCTTTCCTATTTTTCCGCCGTACACCATTTGCGCCGCCGGACTCGCGGCGATTGTGAGCCGTGTGCCTGACGAAGAGTACGATCCTGAGCAGTCCCCAGAGCGGATGATGGACCAACGGTGGGTGCGTCAGCGCTCGCCCGCCCATCAGACGGTGCTGGAGACTGTGCTGGTGCAGACCAGCGTCGTGCCCGCGGCCTTTGGCACGGTGCTGGACGGCGAAGAGCAGGTGACGGCTTACCTCGAAGCCGAGATGGACGTCCTTGAGGCGCAACTGGCCCTGGTGCATGATCGGCAGGAGTATTGGGTGGACGTCATTCGGGAGGGCAAGCGCGCCAAGGTGGACGGCGTGTCCGCGATGCTGGGCCGGCTTTGCCCTTGGGCCGATGGCGTGATGGACCGTCGCGTGGCCGCTTGGAACCCTCGCCTGCGAGCCGCTTCCTGGTCGTTCCTGGTCAAGCGCGAGCGCCGGTCGCGTTTCTTTGAAGAGGCACGAACGCTCGCTGCCGAGTGCCGCGAACGCAAGTTGCTGGTGGATTGCAGCGGACCGTGGGCACCCAGTGGTTTTGTCATCGCGCCTCCCGTGGGCCCCACCCTGATCAGCCGTCCGGCTTGAGACAATAGGAACGATGAAGATTATTTCCTCCGTGGAGAAGCTGAAAAATGGCCTGTTTCGCGTCACCGAAGATGTGGCCGAAGATACCGATGGCTTTGAGATCCGGCGCAATGTGGTGCGCCACAATGGCTCTGCCGTGGTGATGCCGGTGGATGAGCAGGATCGCATCCTGCTGGTGCGCCAGTATCGTTTGCCGGCGCAGCGGAAGCTGTGGGAGTTACCGGCGGGCAAGATCGATGACGGCGAGACGCCGCTGGGGGCGGCCAAGCGCGAACTTCGCGAAGAGACCGGTCTACGGGCCAAGAAGTGGGCGCGGCTGGCTTCGTACTGGCCCAGCCCCGGCTTCCTCGAAGAGAAAATGAATCTCTACCTCGCGACGGCGTTGACCCAAGGCGAGAGCGAGTGGATGGAGGATGAGCGCATTGAGACGCGCTGGTTTCCGTGGGGCGAAATCGACGGCTTGATTGAAAGCGGCAAGATGAACGACGGCAAGACGCTCATCGGATTTCTGGCCTGGAAACGCTATCACGCAAAATAGAAAAGGCGCCCCCGGTAAGGGGCGCCCGTTGGTTGGTTATCGAAAAGGGCCTATTCGGCGTCTTTCTGACGATTCTTTTTGCGATTACGCTTCCGCGCAAGAGCCTGCTTCACCCGCTTTTTTTCGCCGGGTTTCAGGTAATAGGAGTGCTTCTTGATCTCCTTAATGATGTCTTCTTGCTGGACTTTGCGCTTAAAGCGGCGCAATGCGCTTTCTAAAGTTTCGCCATCTTGCAGATTTACTTCTGCCAATTCAACTCACCACCCCTCGGGTTCAGATACCTTCACAGTGTAGCAGCTTCTGTCTGCTACACTTCCGGGCATGCCGCTTGCCGTCCTGTTGCTGCTTTCCTTGGCCGTCGACGGTCCGGTACGGCTATACCCTATTGACGATCGCCACCGTTCTGACGATTTTCGACGCTATACCGTCAAACTGGAGCGCGCCGTCACCAAACGCGATGTCAAAGCGCTGCGCAAGCTGGTGGACGACAAGGTGGTTGCCGGTCCGAAGGACAAGGACGAAGGCTGGGCCGTCTTCGCCGAACGCTGGCACCCGGACTCGCCCGATAGCCCGCTCTGGACCGTCCTCACCGGCATGCTCGATATCGGCTTCGAGCAAATGCACCCCAAAATCTTTGTTTCGCCCTATTACGCCTGGAAGTTCCCCCGCGAGCTTGACCCGCGCCAGCACCTGGTGGTGACCCGCGATGTGGTTCCGGTATACCAGACCGCTTCGCGCGACGCTCCGGTAGTAGCGACAGTCGCCTTTGAAGTGGTGCAGCGCGTAGGTGCGCCCTCCGCCGGCGCGTTTGACTGGGTGCGGATTCTTACTATGAGCGGCAAAGAAGGATACGTCGCCGCACAGATGGTCCGTTCGCCGATCACGCCGCGCGCGCAGTTTGCCTTGAAGGACGGCAGTTGGAAGCTAGTGGTCTTGGACTAAGATACCCAACCCGCCGCTCCCGACGGGCTCGCAGTGGGTCAGGTGGGGTTGCTACCGCAGCGCGGCAAAGAGAATTACCGGATTGGAGCGAGCCCCGCCTACGGTCACCACCAGCGGAATATTGCCAGAGCCTGCGGCTTGCGGCATCCGGACGGCGGTCTGGACGATGCCCACCAGTCCCGGCGCGAGCACCGAATACACCACGGCGGCCGGCCGGTTTCCGATGGTGACTACCGGTTGGGGCGAGCGAACGGAAGTCCCCAACGGTGCCGTCTCGCCACTTCGGATCGCCGGAACGGTCCGGGCGCCGAATCCCGTCGAGAAGAACACCAGGATTTCACCCGGCCGTGCCGGATTCTCCCTCGATACTTCGCTCCCGTCGGTCTTCTGGAGCATAATGACATTTCCTTCGCGAGTGGCCTGGCTAAAAAAGACTGCCGGTGCGGCTGGGGCGACTAAGGCCATGACGGGCGCACTGTCGCCGGCGGAAGTGCGCACCACCAACGGATGATTGCCTCCGGCCAGCTCGATCGGAACCTGGGCTATGACGTGGTCCGGGCGCACGTCCAGCAACGGAACTGAGCGGCCGGCGATCAGCACGGAAGTACCGTTCAGCGACGTCGGCACGCTCGTACCCAACAGACCGGCCAGATCGCCCGCCGCTTGGGTGAGATGGCGGCCGAAGATCGTGAAGAGCCCTCCCGGGGCAATCGCTCTATAGGTGGGGTCCCAAACGGCGCTGATCACGGTACTGGTTACTGGCAGCGAGGCCGTGGCTAGCATGGCCTTGGTGCCGGCCAACTGGAATGAGGCCTGGTCCGGCATTTGCAGCGTGCCATTGAGCCCCGTCAAATCGCTCAAATTCAGAAATGTAAAGGGTGCGGACTTTTCCAGCTCCCGGCTGACGAAAATCTGTCCTCCCGGACCCGCCACCGTCGCCAACCCCTCGCCGCCATACCCCGGATCCAGCACCGCAATGGCGGCGGTGGCGAGGCCGGATTGCTCGCGCAGGGTGTGGAAGGTTACTCGGGCGGGTGCGGCGAGCTTGGGGAAAAACGTTACCCGATCCGTTCCATGCAGTCGGCCCTGCAACGCGCCCTGGTTTTGCGTTTGCAACTCCAAAATCACCTCGCCCGGATTCCGCAGCAGGGCGGTGACGATCTCGGCTGCGGCCTGATTAAGAGACACTTCAAACCGGGAGCGAAGGTTGCCGGCGGTCGACGTGGCAGGTCTGCCGGCGAGAGCAAAGCCAAGCTCACGGCCCGGCCCGGCGGTGAGGCGCACGCCAACCACTTGACTGTCGGCGGCGAGCCCGGCATAGTCGAGGTCGAAGGTAATCTCGGCGGACGTGAGGCGGCCGCGAGGTTCGCGCGCCGCGACCAAATGGATGGCGCCTATGCCACTCCCCGTCTGCTCTGCACTGGCGGCGGTCAACCGGGTCAGCAGCACCGCATGGTCAGCGGCTTCGAGCACTCCGCGCAGCGCCGGTCCGGCAATCTCCGGCGTTTCGACAGTCAAATACAATGAGCGAAATGCTGATAGCGCCGGGAGTCGATCTCGCGTCACGTTTGCTTGGAGGTGCAATTGGGCGGCCGATTGAGTAAACGGGGTAATAATGCGCCCGACAGTAAAGTCGAGCAAGAGTTCGTTGCTGCCGAGCGATGAGCCTTCAAAGAGCTTCACCCCAGTCAGGTCGCCCACATGGGACGAATACTGAAGGTCGAGGTCTACTGAAGCGCTATCGAGCACACCATGGGCGTTGCGCACCAAGCGCAGCCAGACCGTCGCGCGACCGGTAAAGGTCGCAGTTTGCGGAACATCCCGGGGCCCGCCCAAAATCACGCGAAAGGGAATGGCCTCCACGCTTTGCGCCCAGACGAACGGAGTGGCGTTAAGAACGGCGAAGACGCAGGTGAGGCGGATCATCTTGCTGGCCAACGAATTCCCCAAGTGAGATTGTTCTAGCGAATCACATCGGAGGCTCAGCGTCAAGCCTGCAAGCTGGAGATCGGTACTACAGGACTATTTGCCGTCTGTAGGCTCTTCGTCCCTTGGTTCGCCGTCCTGCCACTGGCGCTCTAGCATGCGTGAGTACTCGCCGGAGGCGTAGAGGTCGAAATCGAACTGCGAGGGTCGTACGTCGCCGAAGCTCCACATCAACTGGCGGCAGGCGAACAATTGGTCCGCGTAGCGGTAGTAGTGGCGGATAAACTCGTCAGTGAGTTCGGCGCGCTCTGGAACTTCAGTGAAGACGGCGTTCAACCCGAGTGCGCGGGAGAAGATCGATTTGTAGTCGGCAACGCCCCATTTTTTCAACTTCTCGCGCACCGGCTTGGGTGGCTCTTCGACGATCAAGGCGGCAAAGCTCTGATAGCAGAAACCTGCCCGCTTCAGCGACTCTTCGCGGCCCACAATCTCCTGGCACTGCTCAATCCAGCGCAGCAGGTCCTTACCGACGTAGAACAGCATGCGGATCTCGCAATACCGGCCATCCAACAGGCGCTTATCCAAGTCCTCGCGGCTCAGCTCGCCTTGCGGCAGCAGCCCCTGCAGCATCAGGCTGGCGCGGGAACTCTCTACCAGTTTGTCGGGACCCGAGGTCTCCGCAAACGGATGTAGAATCAAGGGCGGAAGCCGCCATGTTGCAGTTTCGGACTTCGGTGTCATTACGGGCATGCTGAGCTCTAAGGGGTTATCGTCGCCAAAAGGCATTAACATTAACCACATCAGTCACTTTCTTTGTTCCAAAGTGACTGTCGTCGACTCGGCCTGTCCTTTCCTGATAAATTTTACGGCGACGACGTCGCCGGGCTTCTTCTGCCGGAGGGCATAGGTGTAATCGTAAAGATTTTCGACTTTCTTCCCGTCGAACTCCACCATAATATCACCGCCCAGCAGCCCCGCCTTCGCCGCCGGCGACCCGGCTCGTACGTCGGCAAAGCGCACGCCCTTGTCCTTGCCCGCCATATCGGGGATTGACCCAAAGTAAGGCCCGTACCCGCTGGCACCGCTGCCGCCGGAACCGGTGATCTGCGGCCCGCTGGGCGGCTGCACCTTCACGAACCTGGGGCGGGACGGCGAGTCGGTTAAGGTCATCAACGTATCGGCCACCAGCGCCAACACCTTCTGGGCATTCGGTACATCGATCCGGTCCCAGGTGTCCGAAGGCTTGTGATAGTCTGCATGCAAGCCACTGAAGAAGAACAAGGCCGGAATCTGCTTGGCCGTAAACGAAGTGTGGTCGCTACCGCCGATGCCCGATGGCTCGGTGAGGTCGACGTTGAGGTCGCCGTGCTTGGCAATTAAGCTCTCCAGCGTCTCTTTGAGCGAGGTGCCCGTCGCCGCGCCGCCGATAATCAGCCGCCCTTCCTTGGCCCGGCCGATCATGTCCATATTGATCATCGTGATCGCCTTCTCATTCGGCAACAGCGGATGCTTAGAGTAATAACTAGACCCAATCAGACCCAACTCTTCGCCCGAAAACGTCATGAACAACACGCCGCGCTTTCGTCTACCTTGGGCGGTGATGAGCCGGGCCAGTTCCAGTACGCCTGACGTTCCGGAGGCATTGTCGTCGGCGCCATGATGCACCTTGCCCGCCTCCGAAGGTGCCAACGAAAAGACCTCGCCCAGGCCCAGGTGGTCATAGTGCGCGCCCACAATGATGAACTCGTCAGTCTCTCCCGGCCAATAGCCAACCACGTTGTGCGCTTCTTTGATCACCCGCTGCACGTCCGTCTGCAGGTCCACCTTCACTGACGCGGGAAAGACGAATGACCTCGGCTTCAGGTCCGCATCAATCCCTTCCACAATCTCCTTCAACGGCTTGGCGGCCGCCACAAACCACGCATCCACGAGCGGCGCTTTCATTTGCAAATACGGGATGCCCGCATCCTCGGGGCCCGACATCCGCACAAACCCCGTCAGGTCGTTGGCCTCCGACGGATTACTAATCGTGTTGTTGATCAGGATCAACGCGCGGGCCCCGTGCTGCTTGGCGTTGACTACCTTCGACTCAAACGAGGCGTGGCTGGTCATTCCGACGCCCTGCCACTTGCTCTGGCTGTCCTTCTCCTGCGGTTCGCGCCTGAGTACCAGCACGATCTTGTCCTTCACATCGAGCCCATCGTAGTCGTCGTAGTTATATTCGGGCGCGGTAATCCCGTACCCCGCGAACACCACACCTCCGCTCACGCGTCCGCTGCCGGAAAAGTAGAACGGAGAAAAGTCCTGGCTCAACTTAAGGCGTTGCTTCTTACCCTTCAGCGTCACTGCCAGCAGGTTCTTGCCACCCACCGGGATGATGGGGCCGCTGCCGGCGGTATCGGCGTCAACATCGGGGGTGATCACCG
>JAYVUQ010000155.1:0-7145 GCA_043787785.1 Bryobacteraceae bacterium | reverse complement strand
CGATGGCCCTTGGGTGCGGATTGCGTGCGGCCATAGGCGACCACCGTGCGATCGAAGGTCTCCTCAGGCCGCTCCGGCACTACCGTCGCGCCTAAGTCGCGCGCGTACGAAAGCAGCAGATTGTCCAGTGCGTAGCGGCTGAGGCCATAGGCGGGAGAGGGCAGGGCAAACCGCTTTTCCCGCCCCGCAAAGTTCAGCACCACCCGGCGCATCACCGCCGGCGACTGTGCTTCGAAGCGGTCAGCCGCGCCCAAGCTTTGCAAGATTTCGTGTACCCGGGGAGAGAGAAATTCTCCACACACCTTGTGCCGCGGCAGGCGCGACTTTTCCACAACCGTCACCCGCGCTCCCTGAGCCTGCGCCGAAATCGCGGCCGCCGAGCCGGCCAGCCCGCCGCCCAACACCAGAATGCGCTCGGGCAAGGCCCTTAATGCCCCGCCGAAGCTGACTTGGTCTGATCCACCGCGCGCATGCCTTCCACGGCCCGCATATCGGCCGGATATTGCCGCAACGCTGTCGCGAACGCGCGCCTCGCATCCGGCACTCGCCCGTGGCGCAGCGCCGTCCAGCCTAGCCCTTCCGCCACCGGGCGCGGATACCAGCTCGGCTCCGAATACACCAGGCGGGATTCGCGATCGCTCGCCTGCCACAGCATGCGCAGGCCATCGTCGATTCTTCCCTCGGCGATCAGCACTTGTCCGCGCACCTCCAGCCGCGCCACCGCTAACTCCGGCGCTTCGCGATCAAAGGTTGTTTTACGTACTTCTTCGGCGGCCCCATCGAGCAGTTCTTCCTGCTTGCGCGCCATCGCCAAGTCGCCCTTCGTCGCATAGGCCAGCGCCATGGCCCACGCATGCCAGCCGCGCGCACGCGCCTTGTTAATCACCGGCACCGTCTTGCCGTCCAGCAACAGATCCCACTTCTCGTGCTGCACCAACGCGCGCAACATGGCAAACTGGGCCTGCTGGGCAGGCGAACGCGCCGCGTCAATCTGCGTGTCTTCCCGCGGCGTATTCTTCCAATCCTGGTAAAGCGAGGTCGCCGTCTGAAGCGCCCGGTCGAACTCGCCGCCGAACGAATACGACATCGACAGGTAATGGGCATTATGCGCATGATGGCCCGTGCCATACAACGCATCCGCCTTCATCATGCCGGTCTCCTTCGCTAGGCAAAGCTCGAAATACTTGGCGGCCTCGCTCCATTTACCGGTTTGCGAAAAGATGTGTCCTGGCATATGCAGCGCGTGCGGAATGCCCGCCGCCAAAGACGCGTAGTGATCGGCTGGTTTCTCCGCTTCGGCGGCAAAGGTGCTGCCCTCCCAACCGTGGATCATGTAATGCGGCACGCCCGGATGATCCGGATGCTCCTTTAGCAACTGCCGCAGGATCGCCACCGATTCCATCGTGCCTTCGCGAGGGATCTTATCCGGCTGCACGTAGCCACGCATCAATTGCAAAGCGAGAAACAGCCGCGCCTCAACTTCCGTCGGGCTCGCCTTCAACACCGCTCGCAAGCCGGCGACATAGTCCTCGTAGGATGTCTTCGATTTCAGATTGCGCCGCGCGGCAATCGCCCGGATATACAGCTTCTCAATTTCGGTGGCCTTGCCGGGCACTTCGGCAAGCTTCAGCGCTCGCTCCACGGCCGCCGTCGCCCGCGGATTCGTATTCAGGCCTCGGCCAAAAAGTTGCACGCCGGCTTCGGATTGGAACTGCGGACGATAATCGCCCGCCGCCACCATGGCCACGCCAAACCACGGCATCGGCGCCTCCGGATCCAGTTGCGCCGCCTGCAGGAAGCTCCGTTCCGCTTCGCGCGCCCAGAAGGAGTGCATCTGCGCCAACCCCTGGTCAAAGAACTTTTGCGCTTGCGGATTGCTACTGGTGATGGCCATGTGGACATCACCCATCTCAGTCATCAGCACCGCCGGCAACGACGGCGACGCCTTGTCCACGGGAGGCGTACAAATGCCTCCACCCTGCGCCTCTTTCTTGGCATCGGCTGCGAAGAGAACTCCGGCCATCAACAACCAAAAAATCATTTTCATCGTGTATCCCGTATCCGTTCTATGAGGTCGCCCAACTGCTGCGCCTGGTAAGACGATCCTTCCACGATCGCCCGCAATTGCCCTTGTTGATCGATAACGCCGGTCATCGATGTATGCGTCAGTAATCCTTGTTCCGGCCAATACACCATGCCGAAGCGCGCCGCTACGGCGGCCACCACGGCTAAGTCGCCCGTCAGCATCCGCCAAGTTTGCCCATCGGCCCGCCATCTTTTAGCATACTCGTCCAGCACGGGCACCGTGTCGTACTGTGGATCCAGCGTCACTGATAGTAGCACCACTTCACTTCCCACAAAGCGTTTCTGCAAGCGGCCAAATTGCGCGGCCAGCCGCGGGCACACTTCGGGCAGTGGGCAACGTGTGTAGATGAAGTTGATGGCGACCATTTTGCCTTTGGCGCTCGCGAGTTCAAACGGCTGCCCCCGGTGGTCGCGCAAGGTAAAGTTCGGTACCGCATCGCCCAGCTTCAGAGTCTCGGCCGGCTTTTGCAAGGGCAGTTCAACTCCTTCAAACACACTGGCCTGAGCCCGAATGCGTTTGGCGCGGTTACCGGACATCACAAAGTTCACGCGAGACCCTGGCCGCAGGTAGCGCAATTGCTTGGGCGACGCGCGAAACTCCATCGCCATCGCCGGCATCACGCCGGGCACTTCGGCATGCGAGATCGTCACCATCGGCGACTTCACCGCCAGCACCAACCCGGTCGCCTTGTGACGCGTGGCGCAACTGGCCAAACAAACTAGGCCAATAAGGAGCGCAATACTTGGTCCCATGGCTTGCGATACGGGCGGCGCATCATGGCCGCGGCTTCGCGGTCGCCCACAATCTCTTCCTTCACCGGATCCCATTTCAGCTTCCGCCCCAAGCGCAGGGAGATGTTCGCCAAGTGGCACGCCAGTGCCGTCCAATGTCCATCTTCCACATCCGCAATCGTTCGTTTTCTGCTTTTGACGCAATCCAGGAAGTTTCGCACATGCCGGTCGAACTGTTCGTCGGACGAGCCTTTCTCCTTCATCCCGGGCATCCACGGCTGCGGTACCGCCTCGCTCCGCGCCACGCCGCCCACGGGCTGCCCTTTAAAGACCGGGATGGCGTTGCCTGGGCTGATCTTCGGGTCGGGAAAGATCTCGAAGCCGCCGCGGTCGATGATCATCGAGCCCTTGGTGCCGAAGAACTCGAGACCCGCGCCGCCCCCGCGGCCACGGCTCGCTTCGTGGTGCGCCCAGGTGGCGGTGAAGCCGTTGTACTCAAACTGTGCGTCCTGAGTGTCGGGTGTTTCGCCGTCGTCTTCGAGCCCATATCGACCTCCAATGGAGGTTGCCGACAGTGGCCCCTTCTGGTCGAGATACCACTGCATAATGTCGATTGAATGCGCTCCCAGGTTGGTCATCTGCCCGCCGGAGAAGTCCCAGAACCAGCGGAAGTGATAGATGCCGCGATGGGGGGAATAGGGCTTCGCCGACGACGAGGGTCCCAGCCACAGGTCATAGTCAAATTCCGGTGGCGCGGTAACCTCTGGCGGCTTACCGAAGCCCGGCATGATGTTCCGGTAAGAGGCCATCTTCACCGAATGAATCTTGCCCAGATAGCCTTCGCTTACCAGCTTCTTCGCTGTGCCATAGTGCCGACCACTGCGCTGCTGGGTGCCCACCTGCACCACGCGATTGTGCTTGCGCGCCACCTTGGTCATCCACTTGCCTTCGTCGATAAAGAGCGTCATCGGCTTCTCGACGTAGACGTCCTTACCCGCCGCGCAGGCCATCATCGTCATCATGGCGTGCCAATGGTCGGGCGTCGAAACTACCACGGCTTGCACGTCTTTGTCGTCCAGCATCTTGCGAAAGTCGCGGTAGGGCTTCGCGCTCCCGCCCAGCTTGGTAATGCCTTCGTCCATGCGCGGCGCATAAGTTTCCGACATCGCCACCATATCGGTGTCTTTCTGATTCTTGAAATCAAAGACGTGCTGCGCGCCGATCAGGCCATAGCCAATGAAGCCGACCCCCACCCGGTCATTTGCGCCAAGCACGCGTTGCGAAGCGGCAGCCGTGGCTGCCGAAAGGGCGAAGGAACGTCGAGTGAGTGACATCGCCCAAGATCGTATCATTGAATCGAATTGCTTGCTCGCTATTACATTACTGACCGCCACGCCCTAGGCGGTATCGATGCGCTGGTCGCCAACATCGGCCGGCGTTTCGCCGAAGGCATCACCAGGGTGCAACTCCGCGAAAAGGATCTCTCCGTGCGCGACCAACTCGCGCTGGCTTTGCGCGTAAAGGCTTTGCCCAATCCGCACGGAGTCAAGATCCTCATCAACGACCGCCTCGATGTGGCCCTAGCCGCGGGCCTCGATGGGGTCCATTTACGGGGCGACGCGCCCGCGCCTTTGGCTCTCCGGGCCGGATTACCGCCGGGATTTCTGATCGGAGTGTCGTGCCATTCGCTGCAGGATGTACGCCGGGCCGAGTCAGCGGACTTTGTCGTGCTGGGGCCGGTCTTTGAGTCGCTGTCGAAGCCGGGTTATGGTCCCGTCATTGGGCTCGAGGGATTGCGGGCAGCGAGTCACTTGCAGCCGGTTTATGCTTTGGGGGGAGTTACTGCCTCGAATGCCCAGGCCTGCATAGATGCGGGCGCGGTCGGCGTGGCGGCGATTACTTGGTTTCAACGCTGAGCTTATGAATCGAGACCGCGAGAGCCGCAAAAAACCGTCTACATTCGGCTGATTTCTTTTCTACCTTGTCGCGGCTCAGCGCTTTCAGGATCTTACTGGCCAGGAGCGGTGGATGTTTGTCGTCATAGTGCTTTTCCGGTCCGCAGCCGCGCGTTGAATCGTTCATCCTCTTGAATATATCCTTGACCGGAATCACCTCCACGTTCGAGACTACCGGGAATTTTTGGATCTGAGCGCAGTCGCCAATTGCTTTCTTGATCGCGGCTGGGTCAGCAGCGAACCAGCTCTCCATTACTTGAACCATGTAGTAAGTCTGCTTTTCGGGCTGATGATTCAGTGGGCCTTCTTTATCCTTGAGGACGAACATGCTGGCCCCTGGGTAGTCCTTTTTGCTATTCTCCATCACCTTTCTTGAATGTTTCTTGCCGCACGCAATCAATTCAAACCGGATCTTAGCCTTTCGACAGGTATCGATTTCCGGGTTTAGAAAGGCCCGAAAACCTTCTTTCAGCCTCGCGTCACCTTCAAAACAGATCACGATCTGCTTCACCAGCGGTTACCCCCAATGGCCCCAGACCGCCATAGCTCGTCCAGTGACGAAAACTCCTTGAGCCAGCGGCCGACGCTCTTGGGGTCAAGGCGTCGAATCGAGGTCGCATTGTCGAAATCCTTTTCGCAGACGAGAACGCATTCGGGTACCTGTTGGAGAGATTTAAGCAGTTCCGGTGAGTGTGTAGTTACGACAAGCTGAGTCCTTTCCGAAGCGTCGATCAATTCTTCCGCCACAATTCCTATGGCATCAGGATGCAAACCCAATTCAGGCTCTTCGATCATGATCAAGGGCGGCGGGTGAGGGTGGCGAAGAATGGCGAGGAGTTGCAGAAATCGCAGAGTTCCGTCCGAGATCCGGTTGGCGGATACCGAGCCGGTCAGTCCCTCTTCTCGAAGCTTCAATCCCCAATACTGGCCTGAAACCTCCGCCTTCACGCTATGATAAGTTTCGCCAAAACGTCGAAGTGCCTCGTCGATTTCCCCAAGCATGTCGCCCTGATAGAAGGAGTGAATTAAGTGGGCTAGATTTTCACCGCGAGGCGAAAGGAAGAGATCCGCGGCGCCCACCGGTACTCCTTGGCGCATTTCGCGCAGTCCGGAAAGTCGATAGGTTGTGAGCAACGAAAGCGAATCTTGCCATTTTCGCCACTCAGTATTGGCGGGAAAAAAGTAGCTGATGATTGAGCGATCAGACAACGGCTCCGCAGCTTTTAGGTGAGAAGCAATTGCCCCCCCGCCCTTGATCGCTAACTCTTGCCGAGTCACGACTGCTTTTCCAGCTTGATGAAGGTACTCGGCGTAAATGTGGAGTGCGGGGCCAGATGCTCCAAAGACGACCTCGTACTCATGGTTAGCGTTGAACTCAAAGGTAAGCTTCGCTGCGGGCCCAGCCCCAAGACCCTTTGAGAGCCAACCTTCCACGCCCCCGTTCTCGCGAAAAAAAGCCGCCGCGTCCTCGCGAAACCCAGCCAATACTGAAACTGCGTTTAGGAAATTAGACTTGCCGGAGCCATTCGCCCCAATAAGTACATTAAGCTTCTTCAGCTCAACCTTCGTGTCTCGAAACGAGAGCACATCGCGCAGATGGACGGAGTGTAGGAACACAGAACTTTAATTCTACGCCTTCGTGATCCCCGCGCCCGCATGGATCTCTTGGAGGTTCCATACCCGGATCGGGTCTCGCCGGCGGGACGTAAATGCTTCCACCGCGGCCTTTGCCCCGCTGATGGTGGTGATGCAAGGCACGCGACTCGTCAGCGAAGATCTCCGCAAGGCTTTTTCATCGCTGAAACTCACCGCGCTCGACGTCGTATAAATAATCAGCTGGACCTTGCCCGCCTTGAGTAAGTCCACTGCATTGGGTCGGCCTTCATTTACTTTGAAGACCACCTTTGGCTTCAATCCGGCTGCCTTCAACACCGCCGCCGTGCCACGCGTCGCCGCTAACTCGAAACCGAGCTCGGCGAAGCGCTTGCCGATTTCCACGGCGTCCTGCTTATGCCGGTCACTCACGCTGATAAAGATACAGCCCGAAGAAGGCAGGGGAGTGCCCGCACTCAACTGCGCCTTCGCGAACGCCTCGCCAAAGTTGGCTCCTACGCCCATCACCTCGCCCGTCGACCGCATTTCCGGGCCGAGTGCCGGGTCAACGCCGGGGAACTTAGCGAAGGGAAATACCGGCGACTTCACGAAGAACTGTGGCACCGGCAATACGCCCGAGGTCTGGCCGTGTGTCAGGTAAGCCAGTTCCTTCAACTTCTTGCCCAGCATCAACCCCACGGCAACCTTGGGAAGTGGTACCCCGGTGGCTTTGCTGACATAAGGCACCGTGCGCGACGCACGCGGATTCACTTCCAGCAC
>JAYVUQ010000154.1:0-9631 GCA_043787785.1 Bryobacteraceae bacterium | reverse complement strand
CGCTGATCTTTCACGGCAAACACGATGACATCGTCCCGGTGGGAGACTCTTTGGCCTTTGCGAGCAGCCGTCCGCACGTGGCGGTGGAGGTGCTGGATTCGGATCACGAGTTGGGCAACGTGCTGGAACATATGGGGAAGCGCACGCTCGAGTTCCTCAAAGCCGAATAATACTGCACTTGATTGCTGAGAATCGAGGCGTATGACAATACCCGCAAATGAGATACATCCGTCCCCCCCAATGGGTTAGCAATAACCTGCAATGGCGGGATTGGCGTGTGACGTGGATATCTCTAAAGTAGAGCTAATCGCGCCAAGGAACTGCGATGGGATTCCGCAAGGTTTTCGAGAACATCTTCTTGGCACTTCTCTCTTTCGGGTGCGGGGGGCACACCATCTCCACGGTGCGTCCCCTGCTTCAAGTTTTGGGAGCCTTCTCGGAGGAGAGGCTCCTGTCACCCTTCCACCTCCCCCCATTCCACCTCGCGAAAAGCGCTAGCCTGAATGCTTGGGCCGCATTCGCATTCTCTCCGACACCGTTGCCAACCAAATCGCCGCCGGCGAGGTGGTGGAGCGGCCGGCGTCGGTAGTGAAAGAACTCCTCGAAAACTCGTTGGACGCCGGGGCGACCGACGTGCGCCTGGAGATTGAGAACGGGGGGCGCCGCTTGATCCGGATTGCGGACAATGGCTGCGGGATGCTGCGTGACGATGCCCTGTTGGCGTTCGAGCGGCATGCGACGAGCAAGCTATCGAGTGTAAAGGATCTGCTGGCGATTGCCACGCTGGGCTTTCGGGGTGAGGCATTGCCTTCAATCGCGTCGGTGTCGCGGTTGGTGCTGGAGACGCGGGCGGAGGAAGAATCCACGGGGACGCGGGTGGAGATTGCCGGGGGCAAGTTGCTTAAGGTGGAGGAAATGGCGTTACCGCGCGGGACGACTATTACCGTGCGCGACCTCTTCTTCAATGTGCCGGCGCGAAAGAAATTTCTGCGGACCGAGCCCACGGAACTGGCGCACATTGCCGCGCTGGTGACGCACTATAGCTTGGCCCATCCGGACAAGACGTTCCAACTGCGGCACGGCGCGAGCGAGTTGCTGTCGGTGACGCCGGTGGGCGAGGTGCGGGAGCGCGTCTTTCAGATATTTGGCTCGCAGGTGCTGAGCGAGTTGGTGGACCTGGGTACGCACGAGCGCGACTTTCCGGGCGACGAGCCAGGAATTCTGAATCAGTACCGGCTGCGGGGCTTTGTCAGTGGACCGCAGATCCAGAAGATGAACCGGAATTCGATTTACTTATTTGTAAACGGACGGCTAATTCGCGATCGCTTATTGCTGCACGGGCTGACGGCGGGTTATGCACAGTTGATTCCGCCGGGGACTTATCCGTTCGCGCTGCTGTTTCTCGATTGCGACCCCGGTGAAGTGGACGTCAATGTGCATCCGTCAAAGACCGAGGTCCGGTTCCGGCAAGGTAGTTTTGTGCATGACTTTGTACGGGACTCGGTGCGGCGGACGTTGACGCAGTCGCGGCCAATTATTGCCGCGCCGGCTCTCTTTACGCCCATGTTTAGTCAGCCGGGAGCGCAGCTGCCTTATTCGGAATTTTCGCAGCGCATGGAGAATGTGCCGCCGCCCGGCGAGTTATTTACGGCGGATGAGTTAGCCAGCCGATTGCCCGAAGTTACTTTGCCGAGTTGGCAGCTACGCCCAGAGGCGGGGCCGTCGCCGCGGTTTGACTTTGGCGAGCCGCAGTTGGCACCCGCCACACTCGCCGCGACGCATCCGGGGTTTGTGCGGGGCCCGGTGCCGGATACGCACGGGGGCTTGCCGGCGGGCAGTTATGTGGAGGCGGTGAACCTCGAAACGCTGAAAGACCTGCGTCCGCTGGGCCAACTGCACGATAGCTTTATCATCGCCGCCGGGCGGGATGGCCTGTGGATTATCGATCAGCATGTGGCGCACGAGCGAATTCTGTTTGAGCAAGTGCTGCGTCAACAAGCGGCGGGGCAAGTGGAACGCCAGCAGTTACTGGTGCCCTTGGTGCTGGAACTCACGGCCGGGCAAGAGATTGAGTACGAGCGCATCGCGCAAGAGCTGGATCGGAGCGGTTTTGATACGGCGCCGGTAGGCAAAAGGGCAATCGCCGTCCAATCGGCGCCGGCCGATATCGGTGCCGCGCAGGTGGAGCGGGTGGTTTTGGAGATACTCGAAACCGCGGAAAGTGAAATGCGCCGGGCGTCGCTTGAGGAAATACGCCGGAACATGGCGGCATCGATCGGGTGCCGGGCGGCGATCAAAATCAATATGCCTCTGGACATGACCAAGATGGAGTGGTTACTTCGCAAGTTAGGCGAGTGCGACTATCCGATGAGTTGTCCGCATGGCCGCCCGATCGCATTGCGGTATTCCATGCGGGAAATTCTGAAGAGTTTTCATCGAATATAAGGGAAAGAGCTGGCGGGAGAAACCACCAGCCCCTAACTTACTTCCCGGAAAAATTAGAAGACGAACTTAGCGCCGAGCTGGATGACGCGGGTGGTGGTGCCGCGGACGCCACCGCCGATGGCGCCGAAGGTCTGCGAGCGAATGTTGAGGTCAAGCGTGGCCACATCGGGGTTGTAGTGGTTGAAGAGATTGAAGACCTCAGTGCGGAACTCAACGAAGCGGCGTTCGCCCGCGGAGAAACGCTTATTGGCGGAGAAGTCCGCGTTGATGAGCCCTGGCATGCGCACGGCGTTGGTCCGGGGCGCGGTACCGAAGCGCCCGAAGAAGGGCGTGCCGGTAGTGCGGTCGTTAATGGTGAAGGCGTCCGTGTTGAACCAGCGCTTGAAAGTACGGTCGGACCCGTTTAAGTTGCCGTTCAAGCCATTAACGACGTCCGGACGTGAGCCCACGCCCGTGCCGGTGGTATCGATGCCGTAGCCGATCGGCGCACCGAAGCCCGTCTGGGCCGTAACGATTGTCGAAACCTGCCAGCCCTTCACGAAGTAAGCGACCGGCCCCTTGGCACTCTTCATAAACGGCAACTCGTAAAGCACTGTATTCACCGAGCGGATCTTCTGGTCAAAGCCGGCAATGGCGCGTTCGCCTTGCAAGTTATACAGATTCTGTACGCTACCGATATAGTTGCCGCCCCCCACTTGGCCGCCGATGTCGGTGGGTCCAGTGAACGCCTTGGCCCAGGTGAAGGCGGAGAGCACGGTGATGCCGGTGGCCATGCGGCGCTCCACCTTCACTTGTAGCGAGTGATAGATGGAGTTGCCAATCGCTTTGTCACCAGTTACTGGGCGCTGGAAGAGTTGGTTCGGGCGGCGCGAATTGAGCGAAGGCGTGCCGGGCACGCGCGGGTCAAGCACGGCGATGGGGCGATTGATATCGCCCAAGGTGGCCACTAGGCGAGTGCCCTTGCTGCCGACGTAGCCGGCATCGACGACGAAGCCGCCCCAGAGTTTCTTTTGGATATTGAGGTTCCACTGCTGGATGTAGGAGTCGCGCATATTCTGGTCGTTCGAGACGGCGAAATTGAAGACGCCCGTGGTGGCGGCACCGGCGAAGGGGTTGCTGAAAAAAAGATTCGGCGCGCCGGCGATGTTGCCGATGACATTGGCACCAGCCGTCGCTTGCGCGCCTTCGGCCATCGCGAAAATTGCGTTCGAGATCTGGGGGGTGTAGTAGATGCCATAGCCACCGCGGACGACCGCATCTTTGGCGAACGCGGGCTGGTAGGCAAACCCAATGCGGGGGCTAAAGTCGTTGCGGTCGGGCTGTAGCAAGCCTCGGCCGTACCTCGAGTCCTTAGGGCCGGCAAAGCCCGCCGGTTGCAGACCATTCTGCTCGATATTCACGAACTTATCGTCGCCTTGCACCATCTTGCCGAAATAGTCATAGCGCGCGCCATAGTTAATGGTGAGGCGCGAAGAGACTTTCCAGTCGTCGTTGAAATAGTAAGCTTGCCAGTAGTTACTTAGGTCAGTCACCGTAACGGCTGGATTCAAGCTGGCCGTTCGGACGTAGCCCAGGATAAAATCAGCGAAAGCGCTGCCGGTGTAAGTGCCATCGAAACCGAACGTGCCGCGCGGATCGCGCGCCTGGTTGAAGGTCACCTTCCGGCGGGCGATGTCGGCCCCCATTTTAAAGAAATGGCCGCCGCGTTGCCAGGACAAGTTATCCACCACTTGTAGGATACCGTTCGAACGCTCGCGCGGTCCGATGGTCCGCTGCAGCCCGAAGGTGCTGAACCCGCCTTCGTTGCCGGTAATACCGACTACCGGCGGTCCGAAAAACTTCGGGTCCTTCGATACTAAGGGGAGCCCCATCTTATTGGCGACGTCGAAATCGGCGCGGCCGGTGGTGCCGAAGGTTTCGTTTTCGTAGAAGTTATGATATCCGCCACGTAACTCATTCACGATGGACGCCGAGACGGTGCGCGTGTAGCCCAGCGACAGGTTCTTGGTGCGGCCGAGGTTGTCACGTTGATCATTGCCCCAATAGGGGACGCCGGCCTCAAAGGTGTCGTTGAAGACGAACCGGCCAAAGACCGAGTCCTTCGACGAGAATTGATGGTCGATGCGAGCGTTGTAATTGTTTTGCCTGGAGATGGCCGAGACGGGATTATTGATGAAGTTATTCACTAAGGGATTCGCGCCCGTGTTATTCGGCAGCGGCGTGAAGGCCAGGAAGGCCAGCGCTTGCGGGCTGAGCGCGCTGCGGGGAATGATATTGTTGGCAATGGGAATCCCCTGCGGGTCCATTAGTGTGATGGGCGCGCCGGTGCGGGCGTTCACCAGCCGGCGGAAGTCGCCATTCCGGAAGTCGGCAATCGGCACGGTGCGGATGCCGGGTATGGCGCCCTGGGCATTGCGGCCGCTTTCCCAATTGAAGAAGAAGAAGGTTTTGTCCTTACCGTTGTAAAGCTTGGGAATGCGTACCGCGCCGCCGAGGTTGGCGCCGAACTGGTTGCGGTTCAGGCGCGGATTGGGCAATGACTTCTGGGCGATGGCATCATAAGTCTGAGTCAGCGCGTCGTTGCGGTTGAACTCCCACAGCGTGCCGTGGAAGACATTGCCGCCGCGCTTGGTGAGCATGTTCACGTGGCCGCCGGGTGCGCCGCCAGATTCGGCCGAGTAGTTCGCCGTCTCTACCTTGAACTCGGCGAGCGAGTCGACCGAAGGCGAGAAGGAGTACGTCATCGCGTCATAGTCCATCACTTCGATGCCGTCCAGGAAGAAGCGATTGGCCGTATCGCGCGAGCCGTTGGCCGAGAAGCCGGTGCTCCCGAAGGAGCTATCCGCCTGGCCGATGGAGCCGCGGCCACGGCGCACCGTGATCGAACCGGGCGTGCCAGCCTGGGCGCCGGGAATCAACTGCGCCAATTGGATGAAGTTGCGGCCGTTGAGAGGCAAGTCGACGATTTTCTGGGCGTCGATCACCGAGCCGACGGTGGCGTTCTCCGTTTGCAGAGTGGCGGCGTTGGCTTCGACATTGATTGAATCGGCGACGTTGCCCACCTTGATCTGCACGTCAACGCGCGCCGTGATCCCCACCTGAAGCGCCAAACCGGTCACTTTACCGGACTGAAAGCCTTCCTTGGTGGTTTCGATGTTGTACCCTCCGGCAGCGAGGAAGGGTAGGGAATAGCTGCCCGCGTCGTTGGTGGTGGTTTCACGAACTGCGTTGGTTTGGGTAGAGGTCGCCTTCACCCGCACATTGGCAATGGGGGCACCCGAAGAATCGGTAACGATTCCCGTGACGGTGGCGGTGGTTTGTTGAGCGACGGCGCCAGAGCCGAGCGCGAAGAAGAGCCCGAAGGCAAAAGTTAACAATTTCATAAGACCAAATCCTGAATTCACCTGACTGTAATTTTATTATCACTCGAATGCGACCGGATCACCAATTTGTCGCATTGCAAGTGGAGGAGCCGTTATCCTGGATGAGCGCATGCAACTCACTCCGGAGATCCTTCTCCACATCTCTCAACTGCTGAACGTTTCGATCAAGAGCCTGATGGCGACGATTGACCTCATAGACGAAGGCGGCACGGTCCCCTTCATTGCCAGGTATCGCAAGGAGGCGACCGGCAATCTCGACGAAGTGCAAATCCGCAACATCGAAGAGAAGCTGGCGTACTTCCGCGGGTTGCTTGACCGGAAGGCCACGGTGCTTACTTCGATTGCCGAGCAGGGCAAATTGACGCCCGAACTGAAGGCGAAGATTGAGGCTACGCTGGACGCGAGCGAGTTGGAGGATCTTTACCTGCCCTACAAGCCCAAGCGGCGTACCAAAGCGACGATCGCCAAGGAAAAGGGTCTTGAGCCACTGGGCCTTTACCTCTGGAATCAGGAAGCGACGGGACTGCCGCTGAGCGACTTAGCCTTGAGCTTTGTGGATGCTGAAAAGGGCGTGGCCACGCTGGATGAGGCGCTGGACGGCGCGCGGCACATTGTCGCCGAACTGATCAGCGAGCAGGCGGAGTATCGTAAAACTTTGCGCCAGATGATGGTGGACGAGGGTGTGGTGACCAGCCGTCGCATCACCGACGCGCCGGACGCCGAAGAGAAGTTCAAGATGTACTACGACTATCGCGAGCCGGCGAAGTCGATTCCCTCGCATCGCATGCTGGCGATCCGCCGCGGAGAGAACGAGAATGTACTTTACTTCCTGATTGAGCTGGCAGCGGAGCGGCCGGTGGCTTATTTAAAGTCGCAAGTGATCCGGACGGCGGGCGATTGGGTGCCGCACTTACAACTGAGTGTGGACGATTGTTGGAAACGGTTGCTGAATAACTCGATTCAAACCGATATTCGCATGGAGTTAAAGCAAAGGTCGGACGCCGAGGCGATCAAGGTGTTTCGCGATAACTTGCAGAACTTATTACTGGCTCCGCCGGCCGGAGAACTGACTGTACTGGCGCTTGACCCTGGCATTCGAACGGGCTGCAAGCTGGCCGTGATTGACGAGACGGGAAAGATCCTCGAGCATTCTGTCATCTACCCGCACGAGCCGAAGAAGGATATCATTGGGTCCTCGAGAATTCTGAAGGGTCTCATTGAGAAGCACCAGGTGAAGGCGATTGCCATTGGCAACGGCACCGCTTCGCGCGAGACGGATTCTTTCGTGAAGGACTTCTTCCAGCGCGAGAGCTTGAGCGATATCTTCACGGTGATGGTGAACGAGTCCGGCGCGTCGATTTATTCCGCCTCCGATATTGCGCGGCAGGAATTTCCCGATCTGGACTTGACCGTGCGCGGCGCGATCTCCATCGGCCGCCGGTTGCAGGATCCCCTTGCGGAGCTGGTGAAGATCGACCCCAAGTCGATTGGCGTGGGGCAGTATCAGCATGACGTGGACCAGCGGCAGTTACAGCAATCGCTCGAGACGGTGATCGAGAGTTGCGTGAACCGCGTCGGAGTGGACCTGAATACGGCCTCATGGGCCTTGCTGCGCTATGTCGCCGGCATCAACGAGCGCACCGCCATCAAGATCGTCGATTTCCGCAACGAGCACGGAGCCTTTAAGTCACGGGTGCAACTGATGGCTGTTCCGGGAGTGGGCCCGAAGACCTTTGAGCAAGCGGCGGGCTTCTTGCGCATTCGCAACGGTGAGAATCCGCTCGATATGACGGCCGTGCATCCGGAGAGTTATCCGGTGGTGGCGCAGATCGCCGGGTCACTGGGGAAGAGCGTATCGGAATTAATTCAAGAGCCAGACTTACTCGAGAAAGTGAATAAGTCAGGCTTAGCGGCGGGCACTTTCACGCTCAATGACATTCTCGAAGAACTAAGGAAGCCCGGCCGCGATCCGCGTGATAAGTTCGTGGCGCCTTCGTTCCGGGACGATGTCCGCGCCCTTTCTGACTTGTCGGCCGGCATGCAACTGGAGGGCGTGGTGACTAACGTAACCAAGTTCGGCGCCTTTGTCGATATCGGCGTGCATCAAGATGGCTTGGTGCACATTAGTGAACTGTCGAATCGCTTTATTCAGGATGCGTCCGAGGCGGTGAAGGTGGGGCAGATCGTCAAAGTGCAGGTGCTCAGTGTAGACCCGAAGGCAAAGCGGATTGCGCTGTCGATGAAGGCGCTGATGGGGCCCACGCCTCAACGCACTCCGGGGCCCCGTACTGTGCCGCCCCCGATACGGCAGGCGCCGCCAGCGGTCAATATGAATGACAAGCTAGCGGCGCTGCAATCGAAATGGAAGCCTAAGTAGGAGCTACTTAATTTCGACGATCAGGATTTCAAAAGGTTCGTCGCTGAGGTTTTCTTCCTGATGCGTTACCGGCCCACTCCAGGTGACGTCGCCGACTTTGTGCTTCAGCATATCCACGGTGCCGTCGGCTTTGGTGATCTTGAAGTCCTGATCGGTGAGAAAGACCACCACGCGGTTGAGCCCGTGCTCGTGCAGCGGAATCGATCCTTTCGGGCCAACCCGCGAGCGCAGCACCCGCACTTGATCATTCTCCATTTCGAGTTTGTATTGGGTGGGGGCAACTTTGAGGGGGTCCTTCGCCGGCGGTGTTACTTTGCGGCCAGTGTTCTTTAATTCCAACTCCACGATCGTTACCGGATTGGCAGAGGTGATTTCGGCGATGTGCATACCGGCCTGGGGGCTCCAGAGGGCCTCACCCGCCTTCCAACTCAGATGCGCAGTCTTCTTGGCGCCCGGGTAGTCGATGGTTTGCTTGCCGGGTTGCAGGTAGATCATTACCCGGTTCATGTCGTGCTGGTGCAGCTTGGTCTTGATATGCGGAGCTTGGGTCACTTTCAGGACCTTCACTTGGTCGTTGTCGACCGGTATACTGCGATCCTGCGCTGATAGCGCGAGAACGGCGCACGCGGCGTACACGGCGATGGCGAAATGTTTCATCTTTTGGCTGGAAGCCTCCCGGCGTCCATTCTGGCACAATAACAACATGCGTTTCTTATTGCCTCTCGCCCTCGCCGCTACGGCGTTCGCCCAAGACGCTTTGCTTTCCGTCGATGCGCTGGCCTCCCAACTGCGTGACCCCAACCTGGTGTTGCTGCATGTCGGCAGCCAGAAGGACTATGACGCCGGCCACCTGCCGGGGGCTCGCCTCGTCACGCTGGCCGACATCTCGGTGACGGGTGAGCGCAATCTGCGTTTGGAGTTGCCGCCCCTGCACAAACTGGAAGCGGCGTTGTTAAAGCTGGGTATCTCGAATGCTTCAAAGGCAGTGATTTACGCGGGTAATGACTCGGTGCAGTCTGCCACGCGAGTATGGTTCACGTTCGACTATCTGGGTTTACCGGCCCGGCTACTCGATGGCGGGCTGCCCGCGTGGAAGGCGAAGGGGCTGGCCATCGCCACGGAGCCGGCCGCGTTTGACGTGGCGGCGTCCGTGAAGTTGACGCCGCACCCCGAGTGGATTGTGGACGCCGAGTGGTTGAATGCCCATCGGGCTGACCAAAGCGTGGTGTTGCTGGACGCGCGTTTACCCGAGTTCTACTCCGGAGAAAACACCGGCCAAATGCCACGCGGTGGCCATATACCTGGCGCTTTTAGCGTGCCATTCCCGACTCTGCTTACCGACCATAAGCAATTTATTTCCCGCAAGAAGCTCAGCGAGTTACTAGGTAATGGCAGCACCATCGTTACCTATTGTCATATTGGCCAG
>JAYVUQ010000153.1:0-5810 GCA_043787785.1 Bryobacteraceae bacterium | reverse complement strand
AGTGCGCTGGCGCTGGTATGGGCAGGATGGCTGGCGGTGGAGCCAGCGGCGGCGCAGTTGAACATTACGACTTACCAGACTGCACAGCGCGACGACTGGGAAGAGATCAATTTCGAATACAACCAGTCGGTGCTCACCGACGGTTTCCCGAGCCTCTTGCGCTTGGCGGAACTGCTGAAGGAAAACCCCGGCTACAAAGTAAAGCTGGAAGGCCACGGCGATCAGATCGGGCCGGACAATTACAACGATGCCTTGGGACAGCGCCGTGCCGACAGCGTGAAGACGTTCCTGGTGAAGTACGGGACGAAAACCTCCCAACTGGATGCCGTGTCACGCGGCAAGCGAAGCCCGAAGGTGCCGGATACTTCGCCGCTGGCGCGCTTTATGAATCGCCGGGTGACGATGACGGTAACGGACGGGAATGGCAAGCAGGTGTCTGCCGGCGGCGTGGGCGACGCGATCAAAGCGATCATGGATCAGCTCAAAATGATGCAGGCGAAGAGCGAGCAATGCTGCACGGATATCCTCTCCCGGCTCAACAAACTCGATGACATCATGAAGGCCCTACGGGACCTGAGCCAGATGAATGGCACCCTGCAAAAGGAACTCGACGGCCTCAAGAACGGCCAATCGACCATCGGCAAGACGCTCGATGACCATGGCAAGCAGTTGGCGGCCTTAGGCAAGATGACGGGTCCCGCGGGCGCTGGAGGGATGGGTGGCGCGCCGGGAACGCCAGGAACGCAACTGGCGCAAAATGGTCTAAGCCAAGGCCCCGGTACCGGATCTTCGGGCACTGGCACTTCGGGTACCGGAACCGCTATGCGGGGTGACGGCGCAACGGGGGCCAGTGGAAATGCTTCAGCCGACGCCAAGGCCCGCGCCGGGCGAGACGGCAGCGGCAATACCATGGGCTCCAGCTTTGGCCATGGCCGCTTCAGCCTCCTCGGTGCCAACGTAGGCCTGGACGATTCCCGCAAACTTACCTTTACCGGCCGCGGGCGTTACTTCCAAACCTTCGCCAAGAACTTCGCCGTCCAGGCGCAGGGCGAGTATATGTACTTCCGGGACCGGCAGGAAGGGCAGTTCGACCTTGGTCTCGTCAATCGGTTTAAAGGCAACTGGCAGGCCGGCGTGTTCACCAGTTTCCGCACCGTCAACCTGCGAGAGTATGACCGCAATGGCACCTTGGGCCAGGCCAGCATGACCGTCGACTACCTCTTCAAGCGTGGCCGCCTGGGCGCATTCGGATCGAAGGCTTTCCTCGACGAAGCCGTCATCAACAGCCGGCAAATTTCCAACAACATCCGCCTCGATACCTATTTGAAGGCCGTCGACCAAGTGGGCGTCGCCGGCGCGATTGGCCTCTTCAGAGAGAACTATGTCGAAGGTAACTTCGGCTATCTGCATGGACGCGGCGTCGCCAGCCGACCGGGCGGCACATTGCGCTTTGTATTCCCGCTGAACGATATGGTCGCCTTAACGCTGGAAGGCGGAATGAACGAGACCCTGCTTTCGCGCCAACAAAATGGACGCGTCGTGGCCGGCGTGCTCTTTGGCAATCAACTGCGGCCGAAGCAGTTCCAGGCCCATGATGGCCCCGTGCCCGTGGACATCCCGCGCGTGCGCTATGAGACTTTGACGCGGACCATCCGCACCGGCTTTGCCACCCCGGTGGCCGATGCCGGCCCCGATCAGATCGGCGTCGGCGCCGGATCGATTCTACTCGACGGTTCAGCCTCCTTCCATCCCGATGGCGACCCCATCACCTTCCAATGGACCCAAATCGCCGGACCCGCCGTATCCCTGGCCGGCGTGAATACCTCGAAGGCCACCTTTACCGGCGCCGAGGGCCAACTCTATGCCTTCCGTCTCACCGTGCGCGATCCGCGCGGCGCGCAAGCCATTGCTCGCGTCACCGTCACCACCCGGGCCGCGGCCCCGCTCCGCATTCTGCGCTTCACCGCCAATCCCTCCAACGTGCGTAGCGGACAAAGCACCACGCTGGCCTGGCAGGTAGAGAACGCCGACAGCGTCGAGATCTCCACTATTGGCCGCGTGGATGCGAAGGGCGGCAGCGTCACCGTGGCACCCGCCGATACCACCATCTATAAGTTAACGGCGAAAGCCGCCAACAACCAGGAACTGAACGAGACGGTGACGGTAACGGTCGAAAAACCACTCGGTCGCATCATTACCTTCACCTCGTCGCCGATGAACATCTCGCTCGGCCAAAGCTCGACGTTGAGCTGGCAGACCGAAGGCGCCGATACCGTGGAGCTGTCGGGCACCGGTCCGGTAGCCGCCAATGGTTCCCAATCGGTATCGCCGACGCAAACCACCACCTATACTTTGACCGTGAAGACCAAGTTCGGCGAGGTAACGGCAAACACCACCATTCAGGTAACGCCGCCCTCAGCGCCGCGCATCCTGCGCTTTACCGCCGCGCCGCAATCGATTGTGGTGGGTGACGTCTCCACCCTGCTGTGGAGCGTCGAGAACGCCACCGACGTATCGATTTCTACCATCGGCGTGGTGGGCAACAACGGCACGTTTAACGTCAGCCCAACGGGCACGACCACTTACCGCTTGACGGCGCGGAATCAGTCCGGCGAGCCGGTGACGGCCGAGACGACGGTAACCGTAGCCCGTCCGCCCGCTATCATTAGCTTTACGGCCAGCCCGGATACGACACGGCCCGGCGGCGAAGTGACGCTTACCTGGGTGACGGAAAATACCACCAACGTTTCCATCTCAGGCGTTGGCACAGTGGCCGGATCGGGTTCGGTAATTGTGAAGCCCAACGCGACCACGGCCTACACGCTAACGGCCACCGGCGCGCGCCTCACGCTCACGCAACAACTCATCGTCACGGTAGTAGCGGCCCCCGTCCAAGGCGGCCGTCCGCCGGTGGCCAATGCCGGTGCCGATATCGTCACCACGAAGCAGGAGATCCTGCTGGATGGATCGGCGAGCGCCCATCCCGACAACAAGTTGTTCCGGTACTCGTGGCGCGCGATTGGCCCGCGGACACCGCTAGAGATCCGCGGCGCTGACACCGCCACCCCAACCGTTCGGTTCGGGCAGTACAGCTATGGCGAGTACATGTTTGAACTCACGGCTACGGATGGCGATGGCCGGTTTACGACCGACACCGTAAAGGTGTTTTACGCGGCCTTCTAAAATACTCCTTCCATCCGCGAACGCAGTAAGCGGGCCACGTTGCTTGCTTGTTGCCGCTGGCAATCGCAGGCCCCACTCTCTGCGTTCGCGGTCAGAGCACGAGCTAGTTAATTGAAATTGACCGGAGCAAACGCTCCAGTTCAGACGAGTCGAGCGGCTTCGAAAGATAATGCTGCATGCCGGCCGCCAGGCAACGGGCTTGGTCCTCGGGCAGCGCCGCTGCGGTAAGCGCAATGATGGGGAGCTGGGCGAGGTGGCCGCCCTGGGCACGGATGACGCGGGTGGCTTCGTAGCCGTCCATGTTGGGCATATGACAATCCATCAGGACCACATCGTAGGAATTCTTCGTCGCCAGGGCGACCGCGGCTAGTCCGTCGGCGGCCACTTCCACCCGGCAGCCCAGGCGCTCCAGAAACGCCGTCGCCACGCGAGTGTTCACCGTATTGTCTTCCGCCAGCAGCACCTGCAGGCCGAGTTGCGGATGGGCGGTTCGATGCTCGGGAACCACCGCCACCTCAGATGCCGTTTCGCCCGTGCGGATTTGCCGCAGAACCCGATAGATGTCTTCGTCGTGCGCCGGGCGAACCAGGGTATGCCAAAGGGCGCCGTAGCTGTCGCGGGATTCTAGTTGGTCCGGCCAGCTCATCACCAGCACGCGCCGCTGCTCAGCAGCGGAGAGGCCGGCCAGGCAGTGCTGCAGGTGGGTAAAATCAGTTTGAGTCTGGCCTGAACCAGCAATCAAACAAACCCTGTCCCCCCAATGCCGCAGCTGGCGGATACCGCTCTCCAGGTCCTGATCGAAGATTACTTGCTGGCCAAAACTACCCAGCAGGTTCTGCCAACCCAAGCGGCGGACTGGGGTGGAGTCCACCACAATCACCTGTCCGCCAAGCGGCTCCAAGGCCCGCCGGCCGGCTTCGGCGTCATCATCGACGGGTAAGGCCAGCGTGAAAGAGAACACCGCTCCGCGGCCCACCGTGCTTTGCACCTGGATGAATCCGCCCATCAGCTCCACCAAACCTTTAGTGATGGCCAAGCCAAGTCCGCTGCCATCGTAACGGCGGGTGGCCGAGTTATCCAGTTGGTGGAACTTCTGAAACAGAAGCGGCAGTTTTTCGGGAGAGATGCCCACCCCGCTATCTTCCACGGTGATGGTCACCAAAGGCGACTCGTGCGACACCATCAGCCGGACATATCCCTGTTCGGTGAACTTGAGCGAGTTTCCCACCAGATTGAGGATCACCTGGCGCAGACGGCCGCCATCGCAGAGAAAATGGCGAGGACACTCCCGGGGATAGTCCAGGATCAGTTCCAGACGCTTGTCGCGGGCCGCAAATCCCAACAGATCCACGGCGTCTTCCAGCGTGCGCCGCAAATCCACCGCTGCGGGCTGAATTACCACCATCCCCGCCTCCAGTTTCGAGAAGTCCAGAATGTCATTGATCACCCGAAGAAGCGCGGTGGCGGAGTCACGAATCGTGGCCGCCATGTTGCGCTGCCGGGCGTCCAATTGGGTATCGAGGAGAAGTTCGGTCATTCCCCGAACGCCATTCATCGGCGTGCGGATTTCGTGGCTCATTTTGGCGAGAAACTCGCCTTTGGCCAAGTTGGCAGATTCGGCGTGCTGGCGAGCCATCTCCAGCGTCTCTTCGATGCGTTTGCGCTGGGTGATATCGCGCCCGATGGCCTGAACGGTCAAGGGGAGCGTCTCGGATCCGGGGAAAATCCGGCAGTTGAATTCGACAGTTACCAGCTCGCCCGAACGGGTGGCTAGCTCTCGTTCGGTGCGCAGGATAATTTGGTTGTCGCCGAGAAGAGAAGTAGCCAGATACCGCCCCCACTCGGCCTCCTTCGTCTCCGGCAGTAGCAGCGAGAATCCGCCAGCGGCCAGTTCCGCTGGCGTATAGCCGGTCAGTTCGGTCACTGCCCGATTGCTGAAGATAACCCGCCCCTCGGCATCAAAGGTAAAGATGAGATCGGAGGCGTTCTCGCAAAATTCCTGAAAGCTCGATTTCACCTGCCGCTCCTGCGCCAGCGCTTCCAGCACCACGGCGGACTGGGCGCGAACCTGGCGGCGCAACACCAGGATCCAAACCAGTGCCGCCGCACAGCCGACCAGCAGGATCGCCGCCAGCCGGTCGAGGCGTTCCCGGTTCCAGTAGGATGCGGTGACCAACACGCGAAGATCGTCCGGCGAACGTAGCTGCAAATGGAACCAGACATGCGCGGGGTCAAAAAATGGGTCGCCCGTCAGAAGCGCGATGCCGGTGACGGAAAGCTGAGAGCCCGGTTCAAGCGACGGTTGCGAGGCCAGCGGAGTATCGATGGTGGCCGAAAATTCGCGCCCCTGTTGCAGGAAGCGCAGGGTAGATCCGCCCAGAATATTCGCCGAAACCGAAAGCAGCGTGCCCTCCAGGGTGACCAGTTGCGCGTCATGGCGACCCGCTGCGAGTTCAGCCGGGGTAACCGGTCGAGACCGGATTTCAGCGACAGAAACCTCCGTTTGCGTTAGCACCGCGTCGGTAAGCGTCGGCGACGGGCCGCCTAGCTTCGCATACCCCGCCGCTTCCACTTTGACGCCCACCGCCAATGGCTGCGCTGCGCCGGACTCAACCGCGATCGCACCG
>JAYVUQ010000152.1:0-2736 GCA_043787785.1 Bryobacteraceae bacterium | reverse complement strand
GGAATCGCCAATCGGGCGACTTTCGTGATCGATCCGGACGGCAAAATCAACCACATCGAAGAGGGCAGCACGGCCTTGGATATTACTGGCGCGCTGACGGCCTGTTCCCGAAAGGGGCATTGACGGCTTTGTCTTCGCAAAGCCCCGGGGAGAATTCTCCGGGGCTTCTTATCTGGATGCGCAGACGTGCGGGTGCCATTGGGCTGGTTCAACAGTTAGACTGTCGATATGGCATCATTCCGCAGAGCATTCGCGAACAAATGCGGGTGGACGTGGGAGACTTGCTCGATTTTTTCTTTTTACGGACCCTCATGTCCAGGGCCGCGATCGCCGCTTCGACGGTCTGATAGGGTCCGTGGGTCCGGCCGTGGGCCAAGTCATCCAACCCCTCTGTAATGTGACGGTCAATCACCGATTTCGGGGTCGTCCACGACGCTCGATCTTTGGCCGGCTCGGGTGAATCGAAGTTGGCGATTTTATTTCACGATTCGCGATGACAAGTATGTCATCCTCTCCGTGATCCCACATCCGAAGTAGAGGTTCTGCTGCTCATGGGTGTGTGGAATTGGCCGAAGAGACCTGTGTGGAGAGGCTGTCGAGAGTAGCGGAACGGATTCTGGAGACAGCGCGGCTGAGCCCGGGTGGGGACTGGACGGTGCTGATTACGCATGCGGGACAAACGCAAATGCTGGCGGCGAATGACTGGCCACTGGAGTCGCTGCTCGCCGAGCGGGGCGCGGCGATGGCCTTCCGGGTGTTACAGCACCAGGGGTCGATCGTGGTGGAAGGCCGGAGCTTGCGGGACCGTTGTCGGCTGGAATCAATCAGGCCTTTTCGAGTTGGACGTCCCTTAGAAAGCCTGCGGCTTCTTCCGGCGCCGTGGGGTTGATGTAGATGCCAGTGGACCATTCAAAACCAGCCATGCGGACCACGCGGGGAATGATCTCAATGTGCCAATGGTAGTGTTCAACTGGCGCATCCTGGACGGGCGCGGTGTGGATGACGAAGTTGTAGGCGGGGTGCTCCAAAGCGCGATCAAGCCGTTGCAAAACCTGCTTCATCGCCGTGGCTAGTTGGCGGACTTCGGTATCGGTGACGGCCTCAAAGTGCGACATGTGGCGGCGTGGCACAACCCAGCTTTCAAAGGGAAAGCGCGAGGCGTAGGGCGCGAAGGCGGCGAAAGAGTCGTTGGTCCAGACGATGCGCGATTGCGTTTGGAGCTCTTGCTTCAACATGTCGCAATAGATGCAGCGATGGCGGTAATCGAAGTAACGCAGGCTGCCGGCGAGCTCTTCTTCGGTGAAGCGGGGCACGACGGGCAAGGCAATCAATTGGGAATGCGAGTGCCGGATGGTGGCGCCGGCGCTTTCGCCGTGGTTTTTGAACATCACCATGTAGCGCAGGCGGAGGTCGCGTTTGAGGTCGCCGACGCGGTCGCGGAAGGCCCAGAAGAGGTCGGCGATGCGGGCTTCGGGGAGGTCGGCGAAGTTGACGCCGGGGTCGGGCGTTTCGATGATGACCTCATGGGCGCCGATGCCGGACATGCGGTCATACATGCCCTCTCCCTGGTGCTCGATGACGCCTTCCACTTTGAGGGCTGGGTAGCGATTGGGCACCACGCGCAGGCTCCAAGCGCCGCCTTCGCCGTGATGGTAGGCGAGCAACTGGGGCTGGGCCTGGGCTTCCTGGCCGGCGGCGAATGGCGAGGGCGTGAGGTCGACGAGCGGGGCGCTGTCGTGAGCGAAGGCGCTGGGACGGCGGGCCCGCTCCGTGGAGATGATTACCCAACGGCCGGTGATGGGATCTTTGCGAAATTCCTGCAAGATGAGATTATAGCGTGCCCCTCAATTCACGGTCAGTGTAGAGGATAGGGAAGATGTCGCGCTGATGTTCAAGCAGCGGACGGTTGCGAATGCGCGGACGGAAAATAACGCTGACCAGATCGAAGCGGACGCGATCCCAGGGGACTTCGGCGCGGCGGGCGAACTCGCGGGCGACGCGGAAGAGCGTACGACGTTTGTTGTCGTCGAGGGCACGGTCCGGCGAGCCGAAGCCATCACTTTGGCGGCTCTTCACTTCGACGACGACGAGCCGGTCGCCGTGCCAGGCGATGAGGTCGAGTTCGCCGTGGCCGCCGCGGGGCGTGAAGTTTCGGGCGACGACGCGGTAGCCTTGCCGCTGGAGGTAGCGGTGGGCGAGATCCTCAGCGCGCCGGCCGGTGGAGCGGCTGCGAGGCGTCAGTTTCATGAGGCGAATTTGGTGGCGCAACCAGTCAACGATGCGGAGCAAAACAAATAGAGTAAACACTTCACTAATAAGTCGTTTTCGCGAGGGAAAATTCTCATATATTTTTAAAACATTTCAAATTGATGCCGTATTTTACTACAGACATGGGCGCCGGAGTACATTGTGGACCAGCGGCGAGCGGGCAGGCTGTAAGGTAGCTGCTATTACTGGGACCGCGTGTCTCTTGTTTCGGCACGGGAACGACGCACTTCGGTGGGTGAACGTTCGCACCGCACGGGAAGAATGTGCCCCACCGCTGGCGCGGTGGGCTAGGTGACGCCTGTCAATTGTTTAAGAAGCAAAGGGGTCAGGCTACTCGGACTCCTTGGGAAGATGTGGGAGCGAAGGAAGTGAGCGTGGCGGAGTTGTGCCGGCGCTATGGGATCAGCCCGAAGACGGCTGAGTTCGCTCATCCATGCGCGTCAAGGCTGCCCAGGGCCGGCACCGAGT
>JAYVUQ010000151.1:0-2917 GCA_043787785.1 Bryobacteraceae bacterium | reverse complement strand
TATCATTTCCGAAAACACACTCTAACCATTCACACGCTACCCGGGTCCTTCGGCGCACCTGAAAGGCTCGTCGACAAACAGTGCCGGCGGGGTGGCCCTTAGTGGCGGCCCGATTCTCACGGTTCCTACCCAAAACCAGTCGCGCTCATTGCGCCCAATGGTCACCAGAGTGTGTAATGGTAGACACGAAAGGAGCAGCTTCCCATCCTATCCCCGGAGCGCTGGCAACAGATTTCACAGCTTTACCACGCCGCGCTGGAAAAAGCGCCGGAGATGCGCACGGGTTTTCTCGGAGAAGCCTGCGCCGATGATGGCGAGTTGCGACACGAAGTGGAGCTGATGTTGGTGAGGGCGTCAGTTACAGGCCAAGACGGGCTTGAGGCCACCGCCACTCAGGCGGTCGTTCGGAAGCAAGTGGGTCAGTACCGCATCGAGGGGCCGCTAGGCAGGGGCGGAATGGGACAGGTTTTCCGCGCTACCGATACCAAGCTGAATCGACCCGTCGCCATTAAGTTCCTCGCAGGTGACGGACACAACGAAGCCGCACGACGTCGCTTTCAGCGTGAAGCCCAGATGGCTTCTTCCTTAAATCATCCACACATTCTTACCGTCTACGACGCCGGCGAAATCGACGGCCAACAGTATCTGGTGACGGAATACGTCGATGGCGGCACCCTTGCCGACTGGGGGAAGCGAGAGAAACCCAATTGGCGGCAAGTAGTGGACCTGCTCACCGGAGTGGCCGATGGCTTGGCGGCGGCGCACGCCGCGAACATTCTCCATCGCGACGTCAAGCCCGCCAATATCCTAGTTACCCAAACCGGCTATGCCAAGCTGGCCGACTTCGGACTCGCCAAGCTCTTCGCCGCCACCTCCACGGGCAACGAGATGACCGGCGTTGGCGTGGTGATGGGCACTGTGGCCTATATGTCGCCCGAGCAATCCTTTGGCGGCAAGATTGACCACCGCACCGATATCTTCTCCTTCGGCATCGTGCTTTATGAGGCCTTGGCTGGTAAGCGGCCCTTTTCCGGGGCGAACAGCGTCGATCTGATGCACAATATCGTCCACGCCAAGCCCGCGCCAATCGAGATCGAAATGCCGCCCGCGTTGGCGCAGATCGTCGAAATGGCGCTGGCGAAAGATCCGGCCTCACGCTATGCCTCCATGCCGGATCTGGTGAAGGATCTGCGCGGTCTGGCCGGCCAAACCGCCACCTTTGCCGCATTGCCTGTCGCGCCGCCAGCGCCGGGAAAGGCTGCAAAGCGGTCAAAACCGGTGTGGCTCGCCGCAGTCGCCCTGCTGGTTGCCGCGATTGGTGGCTCTGTTTGGTATGCGCGCGACCCCGCCAAACCGCCCGTAATCGTCGTGCCCGAAAAGAAACTCGTCGCCGTGCTGCCCTTTCAAATCATTGGCGAGGATCGCGAACTGCGGGCGCTGTCAGATGGCATGGTGGAAGTGATTACCTCGCAACTCACGCAACTGGAACAAGGAGCATTTTCGATTGTTCCTTCCAGCGAGATTCGCAGCCGCAAAATCGATAGCGTCGATGGCGCCCGCAAGCAGTACGGCGTCAACCTCGTCGTCACGGGCAGTATCCAGCGCCTGGGCAAGAGCCTCCAGTTCACGGCCAATCTCGTCGACGCCATTCAGACCCGGCAGATGCGCGCGATCACCTTCGACGCTAGCCTGGGCGACCTCAAAGCACTCCGCGACGGCGTCATCGGCCGGGTGATTGGCATGCTGGATGTGCCGGTGACGCCCCAACCAGCGCAGGAGACTGACCGGTCTCAAGCGTACTTCGCCTATCTCGAAGGCCGTGGATACCTGCATCGTTTCGACGTGGCGGGCAATGTCGATCGAGCGATCGATAGTTTGAAGATAGCCATCCGCGAGGACCCCAAGTACGCCCTCGGCTATGCCGCCCTGGGTGAAGCCTACTGGCGCAAAGCTCGCGCCACCAACGACAAAGTCTGGGCGGACCGGGCCGTGGAAACGGCCCGCAAAGCGGTCGAACTGGGCGGATCGCTGGCCATCCCGCATGTCACCTTGGGCGAAATTTACGCGCAAACCGCCCGTCACAAAGAAGCCATTGCGGAGTTCAAACTGGCTCTCGCCTCCCAGCCCGGCAACGCCGAAGCTTACCGCGGCCTGGGCCGCACTTATGCCGCAGTCGGGCTCATCCGCGAGGCCGAGGACGCTTATTTGCAAGCCGTCCGCTTCCGTCCCACCGACTGGTACGGCTACAATCTACTGGGTGTCTTCTATTACGGTCAGGGCCGCTTCGATCAGGCCGAGCGCGCCTTCCTGCAGTCGCGAGACTTAACTCCTGATAATGACTATCCATATCGCAACCTGGGTCTCACCTATGTCTCAACGGGAAGATACCCGGCGGCAAAGACACAATTCGAGCGTTCGATCTCGATTAAGCCCTCATACTTGGCCCACATCGGCCTGGGCTATCTGTCCTATCTCGCCGACAAACCTCTGGATGCGCTGCCCCAGTTCACTGCCGCGATCCGGCTGGAACCGAACAACCACTTGGGCTGGGGCAATCTCGGCGACGCCTATTCCCAAATTCCGGGTCGCGCTGGCGAGGCCAAAGAAGCCTTTGCCACGGCCATCGCGGCTTGTGAACGTAAGCTGGCATTATCGCCCAATGACCCGGAAACGCTCACCTACCTCGCCAGTTATCAGGCCAAGCGGGGCGAGCGGACCAAGGCGCTACAGACTCTGGCGCGACTGCCAGATTCGCAAATTCAGGACCTCAATACACGCTTCACCCTCGCCCTCACCCACGAGGTTCTGGGTGAACGGGGCGTGGCGATCCAGGAGTTTGAGAAACTGCTCCGGGACCACCTTCCTGTGGCCCAGATGCGTGCGGAGCCGTTTCTCAAATCGCTAGTCGCTGACGCGG
>JAYVUQ010000150.1:0-10975 GCA_043787785.1 Bryobacteraceae bacterium | reverse complement strand
CTGAGGGGAGGAGAGTATACAATGAAGGGGATTGCCCGGGTGGCGAAATCGGCAGACGCAACGGACTTAAAATCCGTTATCCTCACGGGTGTGTGGGTTCAAGTCCCACCCCGGGCACCAAGATTCTTTCGGCTTACCGGCGGCCGGTGCGGCCGGGGATGGCCCACACGGCTTCCAACATCCCGTTGCGCAGTGCGCACATTTCGTCGTGCAAACAGACGGTACTATCCGTATAGCCCGGTACGAACGAGATCAAGTCACCGACGGCGGGCTTTTCCGATGGCATCGAAAGCACCAAGGTCCCATGCTCGGCTGAAAGAGCCACGCTTTGCACTTCGAGGTCAATCGGGCGCGGCAAGCCGTGCTGGACGCTCATCGTCTTGAAACCGGCATCGACGATCACTCGCGTGGGCGAAGGACGGCTGGCCACTCGCGTCAACACGGTCAAGGCGAACTCATGGTCCAGCCCCCACTTCTCATAGTTGAGGTCAGAAAAGACGCCGCCACCGGCTTGCACTTCGGTAATCCCGGGCAAGTGCGCGGCCATGCGGAAGGTGCCGCTGCCACTGGAAGAAACGATGCCGATGGGGATGCCGGCGGCGCGGCATTGGTCGGCCGTGGACGTAAGTTGCTCCATGGAGTCCACAATCTTGGCCTGTTTCGCTGCCTCGTCAAAGCCAAGGACATGCCCTTCCCAGCCCATGAGTCCGGCGAGGCGCAGACCGGGTGATTGGGAGATCTGTCGCGCGAGCATTACCGTCGGCTCGCCGGGCGCAATGCCGGAGCGATTCATGCCCACATTCAACTCAATCAGCAGCGGAATTTCGATGCCCTCGTGCATCGCGGCGGCGGCAAGCATGCGCGCATGTTCGGGGCTATCGGTGGCGGCGATGACGCCCGGCGTGCGCCGTGCGAGTCTAGCGAGGCGCGCCAGCTTGCGCTCACCCACCACTTGATTCGCCAGCAGGATACTGTCGATGCCGGCCGCGGCCATCGTTTCGGCCTCATAAAGCGTGGCGCACGTGACGCCAATCGCTCCGGCGGCGACGGCCTTTATGGCGAGGGCCGCGGCCTTCTGGCCCTTCATGTGCGGACGCCAGCCCAGCCCGTGTTGGCGCACGATATAGTTCACCATACGTTCCACGTTGCGGTCGTATTTATCGAGGTCAAGGCAAAGCGCTGGCGTTTCGAGCGCTTCGAGCGCCAGCCCCAGGGCATCAGAATTGGCGCTCATAAGCGAGTGCCTGAGAAAGAGTGTAGCGTCATGTCGGTTCGTACAACATCTTAGCGTTTCCCAGTCGCGGAACGTCGCCGAACGTCGCGGAGCCGGGCTACCATCAAAGTCTGCATGTTCGAATTGATTGAACTCGCCTACCCCGATTTTGGCCAAGCGGCCGAGCCTCCCGTGTTCAGCGTCGCGGATTATCGGCCGCGCATGGCGCGATTGCGCGAGCAGATGCGCCAGGAATCACTCACCCATCTGATGGTTTATGCCGACCGCGAGCATTTCGCCAACCTGGCATGGCTAACGGGCTTCGATCCGCGTTTTGAAGAAGCCTTGCTGATCCTGCGCGAGGACGAGTCGCCGCTGATTCTGGTGGGCAATGAATGCGAAGCCTATCTGCCGATCAGCCCTCTGTTCCAAGCCAAGGAAATGCGGCACGAGGTCTATCAGCCCTTCTCTTTACCAGACCAACCCCGAGGGACCAGCCGCGCCATCAGCGAGATCTTCTCGGCGGAAGGCGTCCGTCGCGGAGCAGCCATCGGCTGTGTCGGCTGGAAGACCTACACGACGCCCGTCGAGATCGATCTGCCGGCCTACTTGGTAGACGCCATGCGCGCACTGGGTGCCCAAGCGGTGAACGCCACCGGGCTCTTCATCGACGCGGCGCGCGGCCTGCGCACGCTAGCCACTCCCCGCGAAATCGCGCTCTTCGAATACACGAACGGCCTCGCATCGGAAGGGATGAAGCGAGTGCTGTTCGGCCTCACTTTGGGTGAGACGGACCGGCAGTCGCTGGCAAAGGCGGGCTTCGATGGTTTTCCGCAGGCCTGCCACTGGACCTGCAAGACGGGCCCGGGGCGCGTTAGCTTGGCGAGTCCGCGGGGCCAGAAGCTAGCGTTGGGCCAGCCGTTCTCAGCCAATATCAGCTATTGGGGCGCAAACTGCTGCCGGTCCGCCTGGGTAGCCAAAGGGCCCGAGGACCTCCCCACCGCCGCTCGCGATTACGTAGAAAACTTCGCTGGGCCGTACTTCGCCGCCATGGCCGAGTGGTTCAGCCTGTTGGAAGTGGGGACACCGGGCGGCGAGTTATATGCGGCCATCGCGCGCCGCTTGCCCTATGACCAATACGGCATCTTCCTCAATCCCGGCCACCTGATTCACTACGACGAGTGGACCAGTTCCCCCATCTATCGTGGTTCGGAAATCCCGCTCGAGAGCGGCATGCTGCTGCAATCCGACGTCATTCCGTCGTCGAAAGTGTACGGATCCACGCGGCTCGAAGATACTTTCGTGGTGGCGGACCTGGAACTCCGCCTCGCCCTGCGCGCCGCATTTCCCGAAGTTGCCGCACGCTGCGATCATCGGCGCGCCTTTATGATGGGAAACCTAGGAATCGAGTTGCCCGATGACGTGTTGCCGCTGTCGAATCTCTGCGGCCTGGCACCGCCCTACTTACTGCGGCCCAACCTAGTATTATCGATGTAAGTGCCTTGGCTCACTTACTTCGTCACTTTGATCTCAAAGATCTTAGGCCATAACTTACCCGTGACAAACAGCCGGTCCTGCTTGGCATCATAGGCGATCCCGTTCAGCACATCCACCCCATGCGCATCGGCTGGCGGTAATATGCCAGACAGGTCGATCCAGCCCAACACCTTGCCGGTTACCGGCGAGATACGGGCAATCAATTCCGTCTGCCAAACGTTGGCCAGAATCTCGCCCCGCACATACTCAAGCTCGTTCAGGCGTTCAACCGGCCGGCCTTCATCCGTCACCGTGATCTTCCCGGTCACCGCGAAGGTCACGGGATCCATAAACCGAATCTGGGCGGTGCCGTCGCTCAAGATCAGGCGCTTGCCGTCGTTGGTGAGCCCCCAACCTTCGCCGGTGTAACTATGTTCCCGCAATAATTGAAAACTGAAGCGGTCGTAGACAAAGGCCTTGCCACTCTGCCAGGTAAGCTGGTAAAGCTTACCCGCAAAATTCGTCATCCCCTCGGCGAAATACTGCGATGGCACTCCCTGCTGTTGCAGCACCTTGCCGGTCGCCAAGTCCGTCATGCGCAGGCTCGACCGTCCATTCAGGCCCGTGCTCTCATATAAGTGCCCCTCCAGATAGATGAGCCCTTGGGTAAACGCGCCGGGATCATGCGGGTAAGTCCGCACCACCCGATAATGACTGACGGGGCTTTCCCCCATCGCCGGCAGCGCCAAAATAGAAATTAGTAGCCAGAGTTTCAATAGCTTCAGTTTACGCCACGTCTGGTTTCAGAAATTGCTGCGGTTGCCCGAAATGCCGGGCCACGGCTTCGGCCGCCAAGTAGCCACTGCGCACCGCGCCCTCCATCGTCGCCGGCCAGCCGGACCGCGTCCAGTCACCAGCCAGAAACAGGTTCTCAATCCGCGTCTTGGCTTCGGGCCGCTTGCCTTCGAGGCCTGGGCAAGCCGAAAATGTCGCGCGCACTTCTTTTACCACGTGAGCCTTCACCAGTTGGGCTTCTTTCACCGCCGGCAAAAACTCAGCCAGTTCGCGCAGGGCGAGCGCAATCACCTCCGCGCGCGGCATCTCCGTCAAGCTGCGCGAGGCCGAAACCACCACTTGCAAGTACCGGCCGCCGTCTTTGTTGAAGAACCACTGAATGGTGCGATCGAGCAAAGTGCCATGCGGCAACTGGGTCACCGGTCGATCGAACCACAGGTGAATGCCCGTAATCGGCGAATGAGTAAAGGCGCTCCAATCGATCGGCAAAGCGGGTAGCAGAGTCTGCGCTTTCTCAAACGGCAAGGCGCTCACGTAGACATCGGCTGCTACCGCGGATCCGTCCACCAGCAGCGACGCCACCCGCTCGCCGTCCATCGTGATCGACTCCACCGGCTTTCGCCCATGGAGGCGCACCAGGGGAAAGCGCTGCCAGCGATCAAGCCCGTAAAGTTCAGCTAACGGCACGGCCGGCACGCCCATCTCGTAGAAATCGGGGCCGGCCAGAAATCCGAGCCAGAATACTTGAAAGCCATGCGCGGCGGACATCAAATGCAGCTCTTCGTTGATGGCGCTCACCAGCACCTGCCGCCAAAATCGCTCGATTACTCGCGGCGGTTGATCGTGTTGTTCGAGCCACGCCTGCATGGTGATCTCGTCCAAATCACGCCGCTTCAGCCGCTGTTGGCGCATGGCGAGTAAGCCACGCCCCAGTGCAAACTTCTCCGCCAGCGTCAGCCAGGTGGCCCGGGAGAATGCGCCCGCAAAGTGGAGTGGCGCGGGCAGCCAACCGGCATTGAGGCGCGAGACCTTCCCGCCCGGCTCGATGAAGTCGATGTCGCGGTAGAACTCTATCTGGCCGCGGGAGTCCAGGCGATCGTAAAAGTCCAGCAGGTTGGCGCAACATCGCAGCAGGATGTGCTGGCAGTTGTCGATCGTCTCTTCCGCAATCGGGTAGGACGTCGCCCGTCCGCCGAAAAAGGGCCGCGCTTCGAAAACGTCCACTTCGTAGCCCACCGTACCCAACGCCGCGGCGGTGGCGAGGCCGGCGAGGCCCCCGCCGATGATGGCAACCTTCGGCACTAGATCTTGGCTCGAAAACCCATGCTTTGATTATTGCGCGAGAATGGAGCGTCATGATTGCACGCGCGCTGTTGAGCGTTACCGACAAAACCGGCCTGGTGGATTTCGCCCGGGCCCTGCACGAACTTGGAGTGGAACTAATCTCCACCGGCGGCACCGCTAAAGCCATTGCCGAGGGCGGTATTCCCGTACGCGACGTCAGCGACGTCACCGGCTTTCCCGAAATGATGGATGGCCGCCTGAAAACGATTCACCCGAAGATTGCCGGCGGCATGCTGGCCCGGCGCGACCAACCTTCGCACTTGGCCGCCATGGAAGAGCACGGCATTCCGGCGATTGATCTGGTGGTCGTGAATCTTTACGAATTTGAAAAAGTGGCGGCTCAAGCCGGAGCCACCCTCGAGCAGCTGATTGAGAATATCGACATTGGCGGACCCACCATGATCCGCGCCGCGGCCAAGAATTACGCGAGCGTCGGCGTAGTGACGTCACCCGCAGACTATGGCGAAGTAGTCCGCCTCCTGCGCGAGCACGGCGAGTTACCCCCTACCTATCGCTGGAGTTTGGCTCGCAAAGCCTTCGCCTGCACGGCCGCTTATGATCGCGCCATCACCGCGCGCTTGGCGCAGGTAGATGCCGCTCCCGCCATCTTGCCAGTTACTTTCGACTTACAAGTCCCCAAAGCTTTTGACTTACGCTATGGCGAGAATCCGCACCAATCCGCGGCCCTCTATTCTCCGAGAGCTTCCGGCATTGCCGGTGCCCAGCAGTTACAGGGCAAGGAGCTTTCCTACAACAACTTAGTGGATCTTGATGCCGCTTG
This sequence comes from Bryobacteraceae bacterium, assembly GCA_043787785.1. Classification (GTDB taxonomy): domain Bacteria; phylum Acidobacteriota; class Terriglobia; order Bryobacterales; family Bryobacteraceae; genus JALHNI01. Next base: position 5,366 of record JAYVUQ010000150.1, on the reverse strand, counting down.
GCAGTTAATTAACGAATTTACTGAGCTTCCGGCCTGCGCCATCATCAAACATACGAATCCCTGCGGCTGCGCCGAAGCCGCCACCCTGGCCGAAGCCTATGCCCGTGCTCTCGAAGCCGACCCGATCTCGGCTTTTGGCGGCGTGCTCGCTTTCAACCGGCCCCTGGACGCCACCACCGCCACCGAAGTGGCCAAGTTATTCACAGAAGCCATCGCCGCCCCCGGCTATAGCCACGAGGCACTCGCGATCCTGGCCGCCAAAAAGAATCTGCGTGTCTTGCGCGTCGCCGTTACTCACCTGGACGAGCCCGTCGTCAAGAGCATTTCCGGTGGTTACCTCTTGCAAACGGCCGATCGGGCTCAGCTAGTCGATCCACGTGTCGTAACGGAGCGCCCACCCACACCGGAAGAATGGCACGCACTTAAATTTGGCTGGAAGGTGGTCAAGCATCTCAAGTCGAACGCGATACTCTACGCGCGAGCCGGACAAGCCGTGAGCGCGGGCGCAGGCCAGATGAGCCGCGTCGATTCTGTCAAAGTGGGCGCGATGAAATCACACCTGCCGCTCACCGGAACCGTTGTCGCATCCGACGCCTTCTTCCCCTTTCCCGATGGACTCGAGGAAGCGGCCAAACACGGCATCACCGCCGCGATTCAGCCCGGCGGGTCAGTGAAGGATCCCGAAGTCATCGCCGCCGCCAATCGCCTCGGGCTGGCTATGGTCTTCACCGGAATCCGGCACTTTCGACATTAGCCATTTGCCGTGACACATTAGCCGGCTAAAGCCTCAACTCCCAGGTCTGATAAAATCTGGGCATGCTCGGTCTGCGCACACTCCCGCTGTTGCTGGCTGCCCTCCCGCTTGTCGCGCAGGAAGATGGCTCGCAGTACTTTGAAAAAAACATCCGCCCCCTGCTCGTGCAGCAGTGTCTCGGTTGCCATTCTGCCACCAGCCAACCCATCATGGGGGGCCTCCGCCTCGACGACCGCGCCCTCGCCCTCAAAGGTGGCACACGCGGCCCTTCTCTCGTCCCCGGCGACCCCGCCAACAGCTTGATGCTTAAAGTCGTTCGCCACACCGCCGGTGCTCTCAAAATGCCCCCGGGACCCAAAATGAAAGACGCCGATGTGGCCGCCCTCACTCAATGGGTGCAAATGGGCGCGCCTTGGGGCAGTAACTCTGTTGCCAAAGTCTCCACTAAGAAATACTGGGCTTTCGTCGCTCCCACCGCACCCGCCATTCCCGCCGTCGTCAACCAGGCCTGGGTTAGGTCGCCCATCGATTCGTTTATCCTCGCAAATCTCGAAGCCAAGAAGCTCACGCCCGTCAAGCAGGCCGATAAGCGCACCTTACTCCGCCGCGCCACTTACGATCTCACCGGCTTACCGCCCACCCCCAGCGAAATACAGATTTTTCTGCAAGACAACTCTTCGCAAGCTTATGCAACGGTGATTGACCGCTTACTCGCCTCGCCCCGCTATGGCGAGCGTTGGGGCCGCCACTGGCTCGATGTCGCCCGCTATGCCGATTCAAATGGCCTCGATGAGAACTTAGTCTACAAAAACGCCCATCGCTATCGAGACTACGTCATCGCCGCCTTCAATAAGGATAAGCCCTACAATCAGTTTCTCACTGAACAACTCGCTGGTGATTTACTTCCCGAATCCAGCGACCTCAACACCATGTACGAGCGCTGGACCGCCACCGGGTTCCTCACCCTCGGCGCCAAAATGCTCGCCGAAGACGATCCCAAGAAAATGGAGATGGACATCGTCGACGAGCAACTTGACACCACCATGCGCGCCTTTAACGGCCTCACCGTCGGCTGCGCCCGCTGCCACGACCATAAATTCGACCCCATCCCCACCGCCGATTACTACTCTCTCGCCGGCATCTTTAAGAGTTCCAAAACCATGGATAACTTCAAAGTGGTGGCCAAATGGCATGAATATGTCCTGGCCCCCAAAGCAGACCGTGACCGACTCGCGGCCCACGAAGCGGCCATCGAAGCCAAGCGCAAAGAGATCGGTAAACTTACCAAGGCCGAGAACGATAAGTTGGCCAATATCGCCATGAATCAGGTGGGCGCCTATTTAAAGGCCGCCTCCCAAGTCATGCACGATGAACAAATCCAAGTCGCCCCCGTCGAAACTGGCGGCATTTCTGTCGATGCTGGCTCTTTCGCCGCTGGCAACGTTCCTCACCAACTCGAGAAGAAAAAGGCGAATACCTCCAAGGACGCCAAGGGCCCTCACTACGCGGAGTATAAGGTCACCGTCCCCGCCAGCGGCAATTACCAGATCGATATTCTCGCCGAAGAAAAAGGAGCCGGCACTACCGACCTTTGGATCAATGGCGTCTGGACCAAACGCGGCAAAGAACCGGTTCAGAATCGCGAAGCTTCCCCCGAAGCCGGCGGCTGGACTTACTTGGCCATTGTGCCCTTGAAGAAAGGCGATAATATTGTGCGCCTTGAGCACGCTTCTCGCTTCCCGTACTTCGAGAGGTTACTCATTTCGCCCAACACCCTCGCCACGGTCCCCCTTACCGATGTCCAGATCGCCACTCAATATGGCGTCAACCCCAGCTTCCTCGACCAGTTAGTCGACTACCTGAAACGCAGCAACAGCGCCACCGCGTCTGCCCTCTATGCCTGGGAAATCCTGGGCAGCGACACCCCTCGCGCCGCTTGGGCTTCTCCCGTCGCCAAGCTACTGGACGGAGTTACCGGCGCCGATGCTTTAGCGGCCAAGTACGAAACTCTTTTCCAGCAAGCTGTCAAGGAGGGCAACGACGCCAAAGACCCCGCCATCAAAGCCCTTCACGAATTCCTCACCCAGAAGTTTGGCCCGTTCCGGGCTCCTGAAAATGCCCGCCGCTACTACACCGAGCCGCTCCGCGCCCAACTGACAACCATGGATGCCGAAGCCAAGAAGCTCGAAGCAGACACTCCTGATTTTCCCAAGGCCATGGGCGTAATTGAAGGCGAAATCGCCGATGCCAAAATTCACACTCGCGGCAGCCATTGGACGCTCGGAGCCGAAGTTCCTCGCCGCTTCCTTCGCGTCATCTCCAGCGACCAGCAAGTACCGGTCGGCCCGAAAGAAAGCGGTCGCTTGCAACTGGCTCAATGGATGACGCAGCCTGACCACCCGCTGACGGCCCGTGTTATGGCCAACCGCATCTGGCGCTGGCATTTCGGCAAAGGCATCGTCCCCAGCGTAGATAACTTCGGCCGCCTCGGCGAGCAACCTACCAACCAACCTTTACTCGATTGGCTCGCAGTCGAATTCGTCAAGCAAAACTGGTCGATCAAGGCGATGCACCGCCAGATCATGTTGTCGAACGTCTATCAACTCAGCGCTGACCTTGACGCTCGCGCCGCCGAAGTCGACCCCGAAAATACTTTTCTCTGGCGCTCCAACCGGCGACGCCTTGAAGCCGAAGCCATTCGCGACGGCATCATGAGTGCCTCTGGAGGACTCAACTTTAACGGCGGCGGCACTATCCTCACTTACAAAGACCGGCAATATGTCGCCAACACCTCCAAGGGCAGCGCCGTCGACTACGACCGTCCCATCCGAGCCGCTTATATCCCTGTCTTGCGCAGCTCCATGTACGAAGTCTTCCAAGCCTTCGATCTGCCAGAACCCACCACCTCCAACGGCGACCGCGACTCCACGGTCGTCGCCCCGCAAGCACTTTTCATGATGAATAGCTCCGTCATCCTGATCCATAGTAAGAAGATGGCCGAAAGCCTCCTCAGCCAGACCACACTCGACGACCAAGCCCGTATCCGCGAAGCCTACGAACGCGCCCTCGGCCGCCAACCCTCCAGCCGGGAAGTTGACCAAGGCCTCACCTTCATCTCCCGTATGGAGAAAGAATGGAAAGGCGATAAGGTCAACGCTTGGCAAAGCTATTGTAAGTCACTGCTCGCCTCGAATGAATTTATTTACTTGAACTAATATGAACCGTCACTGGAATAGCTATCTCAATCGCACCCTTTCGCGTCGCGACCTGCTCCAGGTCTCTAGCGCCGGCTTTGGTAGTCTCGCTTTGGCCGGGCTTCTCGGCGCAGAGCAAAACAAATCCGCCGGCCCCTTGGATGTCCGGCAGCCGCACTTCCCGGCCCGCGCCAAGCGTGTCATCTTCCTGTTCATGCACGGTGGACCGTCGCAAGTAGATACCTTCGACTACAAGCCGTTACTCAAGCGCGATCACGGCAAGCCTTTGCCCTTCGCCCGCCCCAAGGTCGTCTCCAGCGAAACCTTCAACCTGCTCCAATCCCCGTGGGCCTTCAAGCAATACGGCCAAAGCGGCGCCTGGGTCAGCGACTTGTTTCCCGAAATCGCCAAGCACGTCGACGACATGTGCTTCATTAAGTCCATGTGGGGCTCGAACTCCCGCCATGGCGGCGCATTACTCGAGTTACACACTGGCTCCGATACCTTTGTCCGCCCCAGCATGGGCTCCTGGGTTACTTACGGCTTGGGGACTGAAAACTCGTCCATGCCCGGGTATCTTACGATCTGCCCCACCCAGAGTCACGGCGGTGCGAATAACTTCGGCTCCGCGTTTCTGCCCGCTCCTTATGCCGGCACGGCCATCGGCGCCGTCGGCATCGCCTCTCGCGACGCTCGGATTCCCTTCATCCGCAACACCGAGACGCCGCGCCCGGTCCAGCGCATGGAGATCGATTACACCCAATCGCTGAATCGCCAGCAACTCGAGACCACCGGGCATGACCGTGCTCTCGAAGGCCGTATCGAATCCTTTGAACTTGCCTTCCGCATGCAGGCCGAAGCTCCCGATCTGCAGGACCTTAGCCAGGAAAGCGAGGTCACCAAGAAAATGTACGGCCTCGACAATCCCGTCACCGAGGATTTCGGACGCCAATGTCTCATGGCCCGCCGTTTCTCCGAAAAAGGTGTCCGTTTTGTACAGGTCAGCCACACTTATAAGTGGGACCAGCATGAGCGACTCAAGCGCGACCACGAGTCAAATGCCGCCGAAATCGATAAGCCCATCGCCGCTTTGCTGCATGACTTGAAGGTGCGCGGCTTGCTCGAAGATACCCTTGTCCTCTGGGCCGGCGAATTCGGCCGTACACCCACCGCCCAGGGCTCCGACGGCCGCGATCACAACCCGGAGGCCTTCACCATCTGGATGGCCGGCGGCGGTGTCAAGCCCGGCCTCTCCTACGGCGCTACCGATGACTACGGGTACTACTCGGTGGAGAATAAGGTCCATTTCCATGACCTTCACGCCACCATCTTGCACTTACTCGGCATGGACCACCTCAAGCTCACCTACCGTTATGCTGGCCGTAACTTCCGTCTCACCGACGTCCACGGAAACGTGG
>JAYVUQ010000149.1:0-2879 GCA_043787785.1 Bryobacteraceae bacterium | reverse complement strand
GAGGTGGCGGGGAAGTGGGAAATCCGCGCCCAGTCCAGCAACGGCCAGAATCATGCCGCGGTTCTTGAGGTGCGGGAGGATTGGGGCAATTGGAACGCGGTGATGATTGTCGAGGACAACAAGATCCCGTTGAAAGGGGTGGCGGTGGACGGGAAAAATCTGACGTTTCAGGTTCCGACTGAGGAAGGGACGTATACGGTGAAGGCGGTGGTGAAAGGCGACCAACTGGAAGGCGCTTTTACGAGCACGGACGGGTCGAAGGGCACGTTGAAGGGGAAACGCCAATGATTCTGGCGGGTGCGGAAGAATGACCTTTGCGGCGATCGCTGACATTCATGGCAACGTACTGGCGCTGGAAGCGGTGCTAGCGGACATTCACCGGCGTGGCATTGAGCAGATTGTGAACTTGGGCGATTTGTTGTCGGGCCCGCTCTGGCCGGCGGAGACCGCGGAGCGTTTGCAGGCCTTGAATCTGCCGACGATTGCCGGCAATCATGAACGGCAATTGCTGACATTGGCGCGGGAGGATATGGGTGCTTCCGACGAGTACACGATCGAAAGGCTGAGCCCTGGGCAACTGGCCTGGCTGCGCACGCTGCCGGCGACACTGACCTGTTATGGGGCGTTGCTTTGCCACGGGACGCCGCGGAGCGATGTCGGGTATTTTCTGCATGACGTGCGTGCGGATGGGGTGCATTGGGCGAGCGAGGAGCAAGTGCGGGCGCGGGCAGGAACCGAGGCGCGGCTAATTCTATGCGGCCACACGCATGTCGCGCGACAGGTGCGGTTGGGCGACGGGCGGTTGGTGGCGAACCCGGGCAGCGTGGGTTTGCCGGCCTATGCGGACGATGCGCCTTATCCTCATGCAATGGAGGCGGGGACGCCGCAGGCGAGGTATGCGATCCTTACCGGGAGCCAGGGTGAGTGGCAGGCGGAGGCGGTGGAGGTGGAGTACGATTACGAGCGCGCGGCCGGTCAAGCCGAGCGCAACGGGCGGTCGGACTGGGCGATTGCCCTGCGCACGGGCAAAACAGATTTCTCTGGTTGACTTCGCCACTAACAAAACCGTAAGCTATCGATTCGCGTACGATTAAATTTACATGGAAGCCCGCGCGCAAACTTGGCAACTCGCCTCCACCCTCGACAGCGTCGATTGGGCGGAAGCCTTTGTTGTCGGGCTGGCCAAGGATTCCGGTTACGGCGAAGACGAATGCCATGAAATCGGGATCTGTATTCGCGAGGCGATGGTGAACGCGGTGGTGCATGGCAATCACTACAGCACGGAGAAAAAGGTAAACTTGAGCGTTGACCTCGGCCAGGACTCGCTCTGCATGGTGGTGGAGGATTCGGGCAGTGGTCTGGATCTGGCCTCTTTACCCGATCCGCTGGCGGAAGAGAATTTGTTGCGGCCCTCCGGCCGTGGTTTGCTGATTGTGCGGGCCTTTATGGATGAATTCACCGTGGAGCGCCGTGAAGAAGGCGGTACGCGAATGCGATTAGTGAAGAACCGGCCCGCCGCCTAAGCAGCCGTATTAGAATAGCGTTTGTTGACCTGAAGGAGGAAGTATCGAATGAGTGTAAAACTGACCAACCGCCAAGTGGGCGATGTAACCGTAGTGGACGCCGAAGGCCGCATCACCCTGGGCGATGGTGCCAGCACGTTCCGCGATTTGATTCGCGACCTGGTAGGGAAAGGCAATAAGAAATTGCTGGTGAACCTGGGCGAGGTCTCCTACATTGACAGCTCGGGCATCGGCGAGCTGGTTTCTGGCTTCACCACTGTGCAGAATGCTGGCGGTGCCATGAAACTCCTGAACTTGAACAAGCGGGTGAAGGACTTGTTGCAGATTACGAAGCTGTACACCGTGTTTGAAGTGCATGACGACGAAGCGGCGGGCGTTCGCAGCTTCTCCTAGTTTGGTTTGACAGGATAGGGCGGGCCGGTTGGCCCGCCCTTTTTGCGTTGGCATGATTCATCATGGGCGGTCATACTGGAGGGTCTTCGTACTATCCACAAACATCGCGGCGGACCCTAAGAGTGCAAACCCCCCGGCGCAGATCCAGAAGATTTCGCGCCAGTCGGCGAAGTGGAGGGAGGTGGCCAGGATGAAGGGGATGAGCTTAGCGACGGCCGAGGCGCCGAAGTTGCCCCACATGTTGCTCCAGGCTAGAGTCGACGCGACGTGTTGGCCGCCGATGTCCTGGGCGAGAGCCCAGACGGCGGGGCCCATGCTATCCGTGGCGAAGGCGACGATGAAGGCGGCGGCGGAGATGGCTACCGGCGAGGGCAGCCAGGGGCAGATGAGGTATGCCGCCACGGCCACCGAACTGCCCGTCAGAAACGGCAGCCGGCGGCCCCATTTGCGACCGTATTGGCGTGTAAGAAAATCGCACCACCAGCCTCCGAACAGCATACCGCCCAAGCCGCCGAGTAAGGCGAGCGACACGTAGCGATTGGCCGTGACGCGATCAAGTCCGCGGACCTCTTGCAAGTACGTCGGCAGCCACGTAATGAGGAACGCCCAGCCGATGTTCATGCCGATGGTGCCTAGGTTTAAGAACCACAGTCCACGATGGCGGATGAGGGCCATCCAGGGAGCTTTCTCCACCGGCTTGAGCGGAGGGACGTCGGCTAGGATGAGGTCGCGTTCGGCGGCGTTAGTCCAGGGGTGGGTGGCTGGATTGTCGCGGAAAATAAGTTGGGTGGCGAGGGCGAGGCTAAGCCCGATGACGCCGTAGATCCACAGGATGGGTCGCCAGGACCCGAGCATCACGATGGCGCTGGCGGTGAGCCACGGCGCTAGCGAATTGCCCATGCGACCGCCAAACGCCACGACGCTGTTGGCGCGGCCGCGTTGGGCGAGAGGGAACCAGCGCGT
>JAYVUQ010000148.1:0-2036 GCA_043787785.1 Bryobacteraceae bacterium | reverse complement strand
GGCGGGTTCGATTTTGGCGCAGCTTTGCAAAAGTAAGCTGCCTAGGGCACCCGCGCCGGCGGAGGAGAAGCCGACTTCGACGCCGATGGGCAGGGCAAGCCCGGTGAGCCATTGCGGGCGATGGATGCCCACGGGCGGTTTGCGAAAGAGCTTTACCAGGCTTACCGAGGCCAGCGACACGATCGTCAGTCCGACGACGGCAAGAATGACGGGCGTGAGCCGCTCGGTATTCATTTTGGCGAGAAAGTAAGCACCCCCCAAGACACCCGGCAGGCCGCCCAAGAGTAAGCGCTTTAAGACGCCGAAATCGATTTGGCCGCGGAACCAGTAGACAGGCGTGGCGAAGATCTTGGTGGCGGTGACAAACAAGAGCGCCGTGCCAACGGCTTCGGCGGCGGGCATGCCTAGGGCAATGATCAAAGCGGGCACCGTGAGGGTGCCGCCGCCCACGCCGGTGAGCCCGACCGCCAGACCGATCAAAAGTCCGATAAGGGCCGTCATGGCATTACTTTTCCGTCGCGGTGTGGATGCCGCATTCGAGCTTGTTGCCACCCCAACGCCCCGAGCGCAAATTCTCCGGGTCGAGAGGCTTTTGGGTGCAAGGGGCGCAGCCGATGCTGGTGTAACCCTGGGCGTAGAGCGACAGCTCGGGCAATTCGTTGATCTTGGCGTAGGCTTGGACGTCTTTCCAAGTCCATTCGGCGAGGGGCGAAATTTTTTGGATTTGGCGGCCCGAGGGCAACTTATGAGGCTCGACGAGCTGTAAGTTAGCGCGGGTGGGGGATTGTTCGCGGCGCAGGCCGGTGACCCAGGCGTTATAGTTATCGAGGCCCGCCATGAGACCTTTCACTTTGCGCCAGTTGCAGCAAGCGGCCGGATCGGTGCGATAGAGTTCGACGGGCGCCTCGGCGGGCGGCACGATGTTGACTAAGTTGAGCTTCCAATCGCTGGCTACTTGGTCGCGATAAGCCAGGGTTTCGGGAAAGTGATAACCGGTTTCGAGAAAGAGGACGGGCACGCCGGGGTCGACATTCTTGAGTAAGTGCAACAAGACGACGTCTTCTACCTGGAAGCTGCACGTGTAACAGTAATGCCCCTGGAAGTCGCGTACGGTTTGCTCCACCAGCGACTGGGCCGTTGAAAGAATATCCGCCATTTTAAATCCCCTCTCCTTGGTCTTGGACGTCTTGCGGAGCAATTACGCCGCGGGTTTCGAGCTCATGCAGGGTCTGGTCGACATCGTTTAGCGTGAGTGCGGAGTGCGTATGCCCCTCTAGCTTCGCGCTCGAGATGACGATGTAACCAGCTTCAAGTAACTCGGGTATCGCCTGGTTAATGCGCAAGACGTGGACGCCGCGCTCAAACAGACGCCGCTCGAGTAAGACGGCGGTGGCGGGGTGATCGTGGAGGATCCACGCCGGGCGATGGCCGTGGGCGGTAATTCGTTCCGCTAAGGTTACCGGGCCACTGCGGAACTGCTCGCGTGTGCCGCCGGTGCGGCGGGCCGACGAGATTTCCTCGATCATGCCGGCGGCGAGCGTCAGGTTGGTAAGCGGATCCAGCAGGATGAAGGCGCCGGTGTAGCGATTGCTCTGATAGAGGTCGGCGTGTAGGGGCTGCGCGGTTTCGATGCGCACGCGGGCGATATCGTTGATCTGGAGCGTTTCTGCCGGGAGCGGAGCATAGCTGGCCACATCGACGCGATGGTCGATGCTGGCGATGCGCGCCTGCACTTGGTGCGGGCCGTGGCGCAGTAAGTAAGTGTGGCCGAGCACGAGCGGTTCAGCGGACATCCAGACGGTCATTGCCGCAAACTCGCGGGTTACGGAGCTTTCGTCGCCGGTGTGGACAATCAGATTGCCGCGGCTGACATCGACTTCGTCTGCCAGCACTAACGTCACCGACATGGGCGCGATAGCTTCTTCGAGGTCGCCATCGAAGGTATTTATGCTTTTGATCTTCGTAGTGCGGGCGCTGGGCAACACGGTAACGCGGTCGCCGACACGCACACGGCCGGTGGCGATTTGTCCGGCGAA
>JAYVUQ010000147.1:0-1546 GCA_043787785.1 Bryobacteraceae bacterium | reverse complement strand
CCGGCCGATGGACTGGCAGAGGCCGCAGATCCGCTTGACGATCCGCCCGAAGAGCCACCGGTGGCGCGTGATCCACCACTAATCGACGGCAGCGAAACGCTGGCCAAAGCCGATCCCTGACTGTTTCGGCCCCGGTCGCTGCGCCCGCCACGCAACTGTGGCGCAATCAAAGAGACGAATTTCTCGGCCGTCGTCACCCCAGTTAGCCGGATCGTGCGCTCCAAACGGCCGCCCCCGATGGTGTGAGTCCGTACGGCCGCGGCCACTCGGCTCGCGTCTGCTTGCTGCGACAACTGCTTCTGCCAGAGCCACCATCCCAAGCCCGCCAAAACGATGAACCCTAGCGTAATCAGATACTTACCGGAGCTATGGCGAGGCGCTGAGGGTTCAGCCTTAGATACCGCCGGGGGAGGCGGCAGCGCGCTGGGTGGCGCAGGGATCGATGGAAGCGGCTGCATAACTCTTCACCTTTTGTTTGGAACCCGTTACCGGGTTTACGCCATTGTATCCAACGGCGATACCTATGTCATGACGACACAGCCGCCCCAAAGGTTAGCGCTTACCCTTGTGGAAAAGTGGTTCAGGCCGCCGTGGCGGCCCGTAGCGGCAACAGCACCCGGAATACACTGCCCTGGCCCGCTTCGCTCTCGACGACAATGCGCCCTCCGTGCTCGTCGATGATTTTGGCGACAATGGCGAGGCCCAAACCCACGCCATCCTTCTTGGTGGTAAAAAAAGGGTTGAAAATCGAGCTCTTGATGGCGGCATCAATCCCGGCACCGCGGTCAATGATGGCCACCTCCAGCATCTCCCCGTCGGCGCGAGTCTTCACCGTCACCACGCTCCCGGGGGGCGACGCCTGCGCCGCATTCACCAGCAGATTGATAAAGACCTGCTCCATCAGCTCATGGTCGATCGGGGCCGCTGGGACGTCGGGCGCGTAATTCTTCACATAGGTGATCGGAAACCCGGGAAACTGCCGCTCCACGTGAAGGATCGCCCGGTCCAGCACCTGCGCGATATCCTGGCTATCGCGCTCCAGTTGAAAAGGACGGGCGAACTGGAGAAAGCGCGTGATGAGCGAATTGGTGCGGTCCACTTCGCTTTGGATAAAGCCCGAGAGCTCATGTGCGATCTCGTCGGAGGGCGGTAGCCGTTTAGTGAGGAGTTCGGCCGAGTTCTTGATGGTGCCGATCGGGTTGCGCAACTCGTGGGCCAGGCCGGCGGTGAGTTGGCCGAGCGCCGCCAATCGCTCGGTGCGCCGCATCGCTTCTTGCGCTTTTTCGAGATTCGCATTGGCCGCCGCCAACTGCTCGGCCACGGCCTGATAGTTCCGCGCCTCCTGCTTGTTGCGCTGCGCCAATTCATAGGTTAAGAAACCGACGAGGCACAAAAATAAAGCCCGCAGACTCAATTCGCGAATCTCCGGGTCGCTGACGAACCAACGGTTCCAATCCAGCAGCAGTAAGTAGGATAGATAACTCAGGATGGCCGTCAGCGTCCACAACACTGTCCCGAACAAACCCAGTGTCGTCGCCGCCGAAAC
>JAYVUQ010000146.1:0-12527 GCA_043787785.1 Bryobacteraceae bacterium | reverse complement strand
ACCACTAAGGTGGAGGGCGCGCGGCGCCAGGCCGGCGACTTCGAGCTCACCAACTTTACCGATCGCCGCGTGGTCTATTCCACGCTCGTGAACGAGATCACCCAAGCGGCCGATAGCGCGGGCATCAAATTGAAGGATCACGCCCTCCAGAACGAAGAGATCGAGGGCTCGGAAACCTTGGGCATGATCACCGTCAACGCCAACTACGAAGGCACTTACGGCGAACTGCTGAACTTCGTCAATCGGCTCGACCGTTCCGAACGCTTCGTCATCATCGACAGCTTGGCCGCCACGCCCCAGCAGGGCTCCAATCAATTGAACGTCACCATGAAGATGAACTTATTCGTGCGCAACACGGCCGATCTGGTGTTGCCCAAAATGCCGGCCAAGCCCGCCAAGGCCCCTGGACTTCCTGCCCCGGGTGCGCCCCTCGCCGTAGCCCCGCAACCAGCGCCGACTACCGACAAAACCACTTCCGCACTGCCCGGGTTCCTGCCTGGCGAATCACCGGCCATCAACTCCTCGCCAGTGCCTGCGCCAATAACGGCGCCAACGACTCCCCCCCTCCCGGGTTCGCTGGGCACGCCCCCCACCACTTCCCCCCTACCCGGATCGCGCTCGCTGGGCACCGCGCCAACCCATTCCCCCCTGCCGGGGTCGCGAGTGTTGGGCACGCCGCCCACCAGTTCGCCCCTGCCAAGCTCGCCACTAAAGGGGGCTAAATTATGAAAATGGGAGTGGAGCCGCAGAAGGTCGCGCTCTTAAGCATCCTGGGTCTCGTCCTGGGCTATGTGGTTTACGACAACGTCTTGTCCGGCCCCAGCAACCAGCCGGTTCCGGCGAAATCCGGCCTGCCCTCCGCCCCTCGCCCCGCCACCGCAACCAAGACGATAGCCCCGCCGTCGATCTCGAAAAAAGGCCGCACCGCCGCCGACTTCCGCCCGTCCCTGCGCCCCAAAACCGACGAAGTGCGCGACCCCGCCAGCGTCGACCCATCCTTACAGATGGACCTCCTCGCCAAGCTGCGCACCGTCACCTACACCGGTGCCGGCCGCAACCTGTTTGAGTTCTCGGGCGGCGGCACCGCCGAGCCCACCACCCCCGACCCCAAAATCATTCCCGGCAAGCCAATCGCCGCCAAACCGCAACGCGCCCAAGCCGTCTATCCGCAGTATCAGCCGCCCGCTCCGCCGCCGCCCAAGCCGCGCGCCCCGGCCATCACCCTCAAATACTACGGTTTTGTTTCCAACAGCAGCCGTGCCGTGAACCGCAAGGGATTCTTTTTGGATGGCGAAGAGATTATCGTGGTAGGCGAGGGCGAGACCATCAAGAGCCGTTACAAAGTACTCCGCATCGGCCTCACCTCGGCCGAAATGCAAGACATCCAGTTTGCCGATGATCGTCAACAATTGCCCTTAGTGGAGGAGCCGCCCGCGGGCAGCTAACCCTATGGCCATCCCCGTAAAACGCAAACCCGGCGAAAGCGGCTTCGCCTTGCTGATCGTCTTCGTGATGGCCGCCGCCATCTCCATTGGCCTCTACCTGGAGTTACCCCGCTCGGTATTTGAGTCGCAAAGGGCCAAAGAGGAACTGCTCTTTGACCGCGGCGACCAATACAAGATGGGCATCAAACGCTACTACACCAAATTCCAGCGCTATCCGAATACCATCGAAGAACTCGAACAAACCAACGGCACCCGCTACCTGCGCCGCCGCTATAAGGACCCCTTCACCGGCAGGGACGACTGGAAGATTCTCAAGTTCGGGCCCGGCGGCGAGATTGAAGGCTCGGTCCACAACAAGAAAAAGACGGGGCTCGAGAAGGATAAAGACTCTTCCCCCAACACCGGCAGCGTGGTGGCCGGCCCCAGCTTAGGCGACTTGAATCAGGGCGAAAATGGCGGCAATCGTCTGGGGCCCAACGGCGAGGACCGCAACCCGGCGCTCAACCGCCGCCCCAGCGATACCGGCATCGGCGCACAGTTAGCCAACACCGGAGCCCAGGGACCCGGATCGCTGGGCCCGCAGGGCGTGGCGGGGTCGAATCAAGGCCAGTATCCGCAGGGCCAGTATCCGCAAGGCCAGTATCCGCAAGGCCAATATCCGCAGCTACCGGTTCAAGGCCAATATCCGCAGAGTGCATCTCAGGGTCAGGTCTTACCCGGTGCCGCACCCAATCCTTATGGACAACAAAGCGGCAACCCCATTTTCACGGGCTCTCAACCCAATTCCGGCCAGCTTAGCCAATATCAACAACAACAGCAACAGTACTTGCAGCAGCAGCAATATCAGCAGTTGAATCCGCAGGGCCAGAATCGCCTCCCCGGACAGTTGGGATCGCCCTACCCCGGCTTGCCCGGCCAAGCCGCCAACTCGCAACAAGGCGGACAGATTGGCGTCCCCTTTGGAAGTCAAGGCCCCAACGGCCCCAACCTGCAAAATGGACAAAACCCAGCCTTGCAAATGATCAATCAGTTACTTACCTCACCCCGGCAAGGCGGCATCCAGGTGGGCCAAGTGGCAGGCGGCCCGTTAGCCGGAAGCATGCCCACCGGCATCGCCGGAGTCGTCAGCAAGCACCGCGGCCAAGGCATCAAAGTGCTCGAGGAACGCACCAAGATCCACGAGTGGGAATTCATCTACGACGTGCGCAAGGACAAGAGCCTGCAGAAGGGGATGGGCACCCAGCCAGGCGGCCAGTTGCCCGGCTCTGGACTCACCAACTCTACAGGCGTAGGCCCGAATTCAAACGGCCAGCAGAACCGGCGCCAATAAAGCTACCCACCGGCTAGTCGATTGCAGTAAAATTCAGCGATGAGCACTCGTCGCGAATTGATCGCCGCCCTCGCCGCCGCCGGAGTCGCCTTTGGCAAAAAAGGTAAGGCGCTCGGCGTCCAACTGTACACCATCCGGGGGCTCGTGCCCGCCAAAGCCCGCGAAGCGATCCAAGCGCTTTCGCAGATCGGTTTCAAGGAAGCCGAAACCATCCGCGCCACCCACGCCATCGTCTTGCCGCTTTGCAAAGAGTTCGGCATCAAGCCGGTCGCCGCGCACTTCGACCTGTCCCTCATCACCGGCGAAACCGGAGCCTTCCAAAAGGCCATCGACGAGGCCAAGCTCGCCGGCATCGAGCACATCGTCGTTCCCTACGTCCCCCAGCCCAACCGCGGCGGGCCAGACGTCTATAAGCGCATGGCCAAACAAATTAACGAAGCGGGCACGATGTGCGCCAAGGCGGGCCTGCAGCTTTGCTATCACCAGCACGCGTTTGAGTTTGGCGAAGTGCAAGGGCAGCGCCCCTGGGACATCCTGCTCTCTGAAACTGACCCGCGCACCATGGCCCTCGAACTCGACGTCTTCTGGGTCGCCGTCGCCGGGCTCGACCCGGTCGCGCTCATCCGCCAACTCAAAGGCCGCGTCAAGCTCCTCCACTTGAAGGACAAGGCTCCCGGCATTCCCAAACAATACACCGAAGCCGTCTCGCCGGGCGCATTTCGCGAAGTGGGGCTAGGTTCGCTCGACTTCCCCGCCATCTTGAAAGCCGCCGCCGACATGAAAGTTGACCACTACTTTGTCGAGCAGGACCAAACCGCCGGCGACCCCATCGAAAGCGTCCGCACCAGCTTCAAAAATCTAACGAAAATGGGCTTCTAAACCATGAGCGTATTCAAAGACCATATCCTCGCCGGGCGTGTGGCCTTCGTCACCGGCGGCACCAGCGGCATCGGGCTCGGCGTCGCCAAGGTGCTCGCCCAACAAGGCGCGCGCGTCATGATCAACGGGCGCAACCCGGAAAAGCTCGCCGCGGCCGTGGCCGAAATTCAGGCGGCGGGCGGTGAAGCCGGTGGTATCGCCGCCGACGTCCGCAACTACGACGCCATGGCCGCCGCCATGGCCGAGTGCCGCCAGAAGTGGGGACTCATCGATATCCTCCTCTGCGGCGCCGCCGGCAACTTCCCCGCCCCCGTCACCGCCATGAGCGCCAACGGCTTTAAGGCCGTCATGGACATCGACGTCCTCGGCACCTTCAACGCCTGCCGCGCCGCCCATGAACATTTGCGCGCCCCCGGCGCATCGGTGATTGCCATTTCGGCCAACCACGCCAGCGTCGCCTACGCCATGCAGGCCCACGTCTGCGCGGCCAAGGCCGGCGTCGAGCGATTGCTGCAAGTGCTCGCCCTCGAGTGGGGCCCGCAAGGCATTCGCTGCAATCTGGTGAACCCTGGCCCCATCGACGACACCGAGGGCATGCGCCGCCTGGCCCCCACGCCCGAAGCCCGCCAAGCCTCCGTCAAGACGGTGCCCCTAGGCCGCTTCGGCACCAAAGACGACATCGCCAATCTGGTGCTCTTCCTGTGTTCGGAAGCCGGTGCTTACTGCAATGGCGCTGTCTTTGTGTGCGACGGCGGCCAAGCGCTCATGGGCGCGCGAGCGTTCAGCTGAGATGGAACGCATGCGCATGGGCGCGCGCGTCTTTCGGAGTTTCGCAGAGGCCGATCTTGCTGACCAGCAAGCCTACCGCGATATGACGCCTGACCGGCGCGTCGAACTCGCGCTTTTCATTTTCGATTCGTACTATGGCTCTCACGAAGGACCGCAGCGCATGGAGCGCGTCGCCAAACTCATAAAAAGGCCGCGCCGGAAACAGTTTGCCGACCCTATCGAGCCCGAAAAGTAGGATAATAGGGGTATGGAAAATCAAGGAAAAGTCCGGATTTTTCGGAGTTTCGCTGACGCCGAGAAGGCCGACCGGGCCGAATATCGTGCCATGACACCCGATGACCGGGTTGACCTCGCCTTACATCTTCACCACTGGTATTGCCGGAGCCTCCTTAATGATGGAAAAACTGGAACACCACCGCGATTGGCGCGAGTTTATCGGGTGCTTAAACGCCAGCCAAGTTGAATACCTCATCGTTGGCGCCTTCGCTACTGCCCGGCATGGCCGGCCCCGGTTCACGAAAGATCTCGATATTTGGGTGAACCCGACGACCGAAAATGGTGCACGCGTTCTGTCGGCGTTGCAAAGCTTCGGCCTGCCCATCGTCAACGTCCAGCCGGCGGATTTTGAACAACCAGACATGATCTTACAGTTTGGGGTGGAACCCGTGCGAATCGACGTCATCACGGGCATCACCGGTATTCCTGACTTTGCCTCCGCCTGGGAGGACCGCGCCCCAGGTTTCTTCGCCAGCCTCCCGGCTAACTACCTGGGGCGGGCTACGCTGATGCGCAATAAGCTGGCCACGGGACGCTCGCAGGACCTGGTAGACGTGAAAAGTCTGCAACAGGACGACGAGGAAGCCAACGCGTAGCGTAGAATCTTAAGGAACATGCCAAAAACAGTTTCCCTCGCCCGCCAGCTAGGGCTCGCGAGCGCTACGGCCCTCGTGGTCTCCAACATGGTCGGCACCGGCATCTTCACCACCACCGGTTTCCTGGCCGGCGACTTAGGCTCCGTCCCCCTCGTTTTGCTCATCTGGTTTGTCGGCGCATTGGTCGCCATCGCCGGCGCTTTCTGTTACTCCGAACTCGGCGTCAACTTCCCCAGTTCCGGCGGCGAATATGTCTATCTCACCCAGGCTTATGGCCCCGTGTGGGGCTTCATGACCGGCTGGATCTCGTTCATCGCCGGCTTCTCCTCGCCCATCGCGGCGGCGGCGCTGGCCTTCTCCAGTTACCTCGGCTACTTCTTTCCCGCCTTGAAGGACTCCGCCCCGTTCTTCACCATCGGTGGCGCCTTGCGCTTTGGCCCCGCCGAAGCCGTCGCCTGCTCCTTGATCATCGCCATGACCTTAGTCAACCTGCTCGACCTCAAGATGGTCTCCGGTTTGCAGAATCTCTTCACCAGCTTCAAAATCGGCGTCCTGCTGGTGCTCTGTGTGGCTGGTTTCCTCGCCGGCACTGGCGATTGGGGCCATTTCTCCATGACCGCCGTCCGCACCTCCACCAGTTCCGTCTGGGCGCAGTTTTCGGTGAGCCTCTGCTTCATCTACGCCAGCTATAGCGGCTGGAATGCCGCCACCTACGTCGCCGAAGAGATTGACCAACCCGCCAAAACGCTGCCCCGCGCCCTCGCCTACGGCACGGCCATTGTCGCCCTCTTATACCTGGCCCTAAACGTGCTTTTCATCTACGCCATGCCTCTCGAACAGATGAAGGGCGTCATCGCCATCGGCTCCACCAGCGCCGCCAAGCTCTTTGGCCCCGGCATTGCCGGCACCTTCGCCGCCCTCATGGCCATCGCGCTCTTTTCTACCGTCAACGCCATGGTCACCATCGGGCCCCGGGTCTACTACGCCATGGCCAAAAACCGCGCCTTCTTCAGCTTCGCCGGCGTCCTCTCTGAACGCACCCGCACCCCCATCAACGGCATCCTCGTCCAGTGTGCGTTCGCCATGCTGGTTACCATGACGCCGCTGCCTTCGCTCATGCTCTTCATTGGCTTCACTCTCAACATCTTCACGGTCATCACCGTCGCTTCCCTGTTCTTCTTCCGCTCAAAACCCAATTGGCAGAAGCTACCCGTGGTCAGCTTCCTGTGGCCGCTCTTCCCGGTCTTCTACATCATCGTGGGCGTCTGGATCGCTTACTTCGGGC
Organism: Bryobacteraceae bacterium; assembly: GCA_043787785.1. Classification (GTDB taxonomy): domain Bacteria; phylum Acidobacteriota; class Terriglobia; order Bryobacterales; family Bryobacteraceae; genus JALHNI01. Next base: position 5,927 of record JAYVUQ010000146.1, on the reverse strand, counting down.
TCACTATGGAACCCAAGATGTCCCTCACCGCCTTCGGCATCATCGCCCTCGGCGCCCTCGTCTATCACTTCCGCATCAAAGACGGCATGGTCGCCAAAGCGGCGGCTAAGGGTTAACGCTTGATTCTCGACGGCATCAAAATCAGAGACCAGATTCTCGCCGAAGCCAAACCGCGCGTCTTGGCTCTGAAGCGGCCGCCCGGCTTGGCCGTGGTCCTGGTCGGCGAAGACGCGGGCAGCGAAATTTACGTCCGTAACAAGATCAAGGCCTGCCACGATCTGGGCATTCACAGCGAAAAGTACGCGCCGCCCACCACTGTCACCACCGCCGAACTGCTCGCCCTCATTCACCAGTTAAACCAGCAGGAAAGCATCGACAGCATCCTGGTGCAGATGCCCCTGCCTGCCCACATCGATTTCAGCGCCGTCCTCCAAGCCGTCGATCCCACCAAGGACGCCGACGGCTTTCATCCCTTCAATATGGGCCAACTGGTGGCGAATGGCCCCGGCCCGCGCGCCTGTACGCCCGCCGGCGTCATGGAGCTCCTGCGCCGCTATAATGTCCCAATTGAAGGCAAGCGCACCGTCGTGGTGGGCCGCAGCGAGATTGTCGGCAAGCCCATGGCGCTCATGCTGCTGCAAGCCAACGCCACCGTCACCATTTGTCACTCGCGCACCAGGAATCTGGCCGAGGAGTGCCGCCGCGCCGAGATCCTTGTTGCCGGTATCGGCCAGCCCGCGTTCCTCACCAAAGAGCACATCGCCAAAGGCACCGTCGTCATCGACGTCGGCATTAACCGCGTTACGAACCCCGCCCAGGCCGCCGCCATCTTTCGCCACGACGAAAAGGCGCTCGCCAACCTGAAAGCGCGCGGTAGCCTGGTTGTCGGCGACGCCCATCCGCTCGACATGGCCGAACTCGCCTCCGCCTACACGCCCGTCCCCGGCGGCGTCGGCCCCCTCACCATCGCCATGCTGATGATGAACACCATTTACCTCTCCGAGCGGCGTCAGGCTTAGATGCTGCGCGTCGGCCTCACCGGTGGCCTCGCCACGGGCAAGAGTTTTGTTGGCCAAGCGATGGTGAACCTCGGCTGCCACCTGCTGCAGGCTGACCAAGTGGGCCATGCGGTGCTCGCCCCCGATGGCGAAGCCTATGCAGCCGTCATCGCCACCTTCGGCCCCGGCATCCTCACCAATGGCCTCATCAATCGCAAACGCTTGGGCGAGATCGTTTTCGCTCACCCTTCCCAGCTCGCCCAACTGAACGCCCTTGTCCACCCCGCCGTCTTCGCCCGGCAGGAAGCCTGGTTCACGCAAATCCAAACGCAGGATTCGCACGCTGTCGCCATCGTCGAAGCGGCCATCATGGTCGAAACCGGCAGCTATCGCCGCTACGACAAGCTGGTGCTCACCGTCTGCCGGCCAGACCTCCAAATCACCCGCGCCATGGCCCGCGATGCCCTCTCCGAAGCGCAGGTGAAAATTCGTCTCGCCCGGCAAATGCCAGAGAGCGAAAAGCGAAAGTACGCCCACTTTGTCATCGATACCTCCGGCACCCTCGACGAGACACTTGAACAGACGGCCCAAGTTTGCGCACAATTGAAGAGATGCGCATTATGAAATCAAGAATCGCCCTTTTCGCCGTTGCCCTCGTCGGGGCCTTCGTATTTATCACCTCGCGCACCGCGATGTCCGGCTCCGGGCCCGGTTCCTGGATCAACAAGCTCATCCACGGTGAACCTGGCTCGCCCAGCCGCTTCTCCCGCATCTGGAGCGGCCCCGAGGTCGCCCGCACGGCCGGGCTCAGCTCTGACGAACTCAATAGCATCGAAATTTACAAGGCCGCCAACGCCGCCACCGTCAACATCTCCGCCACCACTTACCAATACGATTGGTTCAACCGCGCCGTACCTTCGGGCAGCATCGGCTCCGGCTTCCTGATTAACGACAAAGGGCAGATCCTCACCAACTACCATGTCGTCGGCCAGGCCGGCACCGCCCCCGGAGCCAAACTCAGCGTGACCCTCGCCGACAAGTCGAAGTACGAAGCCCGCATCCTCGATAAAGACCCCGCCAATGACCTCGCCCTCATCCAGATCGAGCCCCGCAAAAAGCTCACCCACCTCCGCCTCGGCGACTCGGACGGCCTCCAAGTCGGCCAAAAAGTCCTCGCCATCGGCAACCCCTTTGGCTTCGAAGGCTCCCTCACCACCGGCATCGTTAGCGCCCTCGGTCGCGCCATCCGCGACGAAAACGGCGGCGAAATGGAAGGCCTCGTCCAAACCGACGCCGCCATCAACTCCGGCAACTCCGGCGGACCCCTCCTCAACTCCGCCGGCGACGTCATCGGCATCAACACCGCCATCCTCGGCGTCACTGGCGGCAACATCGGTATTGGCTTTGCCATGCCCATCAGCCGCGCGCGGCGCATGCTGGACGATTTCGCCGCCGGCCGCACCTTCTCCCCGCCCCAGCGCCTGGGCGTCAATGTCATGCCCGTGAGCGGCGAACTCGCCGAAGCTCTTGACCTGCCTGCCGAAGGCGGCCTGCTAGTCAGCAAAGTAGTCCCCGGCTCGGCTGCTGCCCTCGGCGGTCTCCGCGGAGGCAATCGCGAAGTCGTCATCGGCAACGCCATCATCTTGATCGGTGGCGATCTGATCACCGCCGTCGACGGCAAACCCATCGAGCGCGCCGACGCCATCCCCCGCGCCCTTGCCCGCAAACGCGCCGGAGAAACCGTAGAGCTTGCGGTCTACCGCGCCGGCAAAACCGTCAAGCTCACCCTCAAGCTCCTCCCCGCCAAGCCCGAAGAACGCCTCTAATCTCTTCACAACAATTTTCGCCCTTGCCCTGAACAACTTACGCCAAAACCAGGGAATTCACCTGCTATCCTCAATCAGCCCGAGGGGAGCGGGCCCTGCCCGGCCCCAGTTTACCTTGGCCCGCTCCCCTCGGTCGCGGCTGAAATTGCCTCCGGCCAATTTTTCGCAGTCCCGTCAGCGGCGTGGGTAATTTCGTATTCCAGGCTCAAGCCAAATAGAATCAACAACTCCCGGCTTCGTTTCGTCACTGGCGATGAGCCAGCAAAGCAACGCCCTCCCGGCCATCGTAATGCAGACTGCGTGGCAAATCGTGCCGCCGGTAATACCAAACCTGGTCGATCGCCAACCCGGAGAAAACTCTCCTCAGCACCTGCTCATCCAGCAGGTGAATGGCCCGCGGGATCTGCCCCAGCTTCCGGTGAGTCGAAATCTCCCGGGTATCGGCCACGTATCCCGGCCAATCCCACCCAGCCGCACAACGTTCCTCATACTCCGGAATGAAGCGCGAAAATGGCTGCTGGTAAGGGGTGCCCGCATGCACAAAGAGGCGTCCACCCGGCGCGAGCCATTCGGCGATCCTGGCCGCGCCAAGCGTCATCTGGTCACCGGTAAGAAAGTGCAGGACGTTCGAGGCATGCACCGCGCTTAAACTACCGGGTAAAATGTCGAGCTCGTCCGGAAACCTTCCTGGCAGCAGAGTGAGGCCCTCAGGTCCGGCGGTGGCGAGTTCAGACAGATGCGCCGCATCCAGGTCGTTGGCCATCACGCTCGCTCCCTGGGCCAGAGCCGCCAGGGTGGCCACCCCAAAGGCCGCGCCGATGTCGAGTACCGGCAAGGTGCCGGGTCGGCAGTTATCCACAAAAAGTTGGCTCACCGCGTTCAGTTGGTTCGAGGTCCAACCCATTCGATTCAGGGTCGGCTGGCGGCGATGGGCGTCAGGCATTGTAGCCTAAGGATTACATGCGTTGCGCCATCATTGGAGCGGGGATTGCCGGTATCGCCGCAGCCCGCAAATTACAAGAGCTGGATTGGCAGCCGGTCCTCTTCGACAAGGGGAAGCGGCCTGGCGGCCGTCTGGCCACCCGTCGCCTGTCGAGTCCGGAAGGCGACGAAGCCACACTCGATTCCGGCGCGCAGTTCATTACCGTGCGCGATGCCGCCTTCGCCACCCAGTTGCGAGAATGGCAAAAATCGGGCCTGGTGCGCGAATGGCGCCAAGGGCTGGTGGAAGCCGAGGAACATTCACGCTTCTGCGGGGTCGCCGGCATGAACGACATCGCCTGCGCCTGGGCCCGGGGGCTCACCATTCACACCGGTGTCCAAGTCGAAAAACTGGAAGCGGTGGGCCGCGGCTGGCGCGTACAGGGCGAAGACTTTGACGCCGCCATTCTCACCGCGCCCATGCCGCAGTCGCTCCAATTGATCGGCAAGGCCGAACATCCGGTGTTGAGCCGGATTGCGTATGACCGCTGCTTGGCCGTGCTGGCCATCCCCGTCAAACCAGTTACCATCCTGGGGCCAGCCTCCTGGCGCAGTTTTGACGAAGGGCCGCTCCGCTTTGTCGCTGACAACCGGCGCAAGGGAATTTCGACGGCTCCCGCCGTCACCATTCACGCCAGCGGAGCTTATAGCCTGGAGCATTGGGACGATGCCGACGCCACCCGGAACTTACTCCTTGAGGCCGGCGTGGAAGCTCATGCGACTTACTTGCACCGCTGGAAGTATTCGAAGGCCACGGTCCTGCATCCGGATCGTTGTTACCGGGAGCCAATCGGGCCACCGCTGGCCTTTGCCGGAGACGCATTCGCCGCACCCCGAGTCGGGCCCCGAGTTGAGGGAGCCGTGCTCTCCGGCTGGGCCGCCGCACAGGCTATCAGCGGGAAGTAATTACAAAAACGGCCACCTCGGCCATCAGATTGGGAAAGGACTTAATCTCGCGCTGGCCCGCCAGGAAGATCGTTCGTTCGATGGGCCAATTTTCCTTGGCGCACAGCACTTCAAAGTCATCCACCGTCAGAAAGTGGATATTGGGCGAATCGTACCACTCGTAGGGAAATAGACGATTGCGCGGCGCGCGTCCACTGAATAAGTGGGCCAAGCGCACACTGTAATGTCCGAAATTCGGAAAGGCGATAATCGCCCGCTTCCCCACACGCAGCATGTTACGAAGCACGCGCATGGGGTGACGGGTTTGCTGTAAGGTCTGGCTGAGGATCACATAGTCGAAGGCTTGGTCCGGGTAGTCCTTCAAGCTGGTTTCGATATCGCCTTGATAAACAGATGCGCCCCGGGCGATGGCGCTTTGCACTAAGTCCGGCAGTAACTCGACGCCCCGGGCATCGACGTCTTTGTTCTCCATCAGCCAGGCAATCAGTTCGCCGTCGCCACAACCGAGGTCGAGGACGCGCGAACCTGGCGGGATAATCGAGGTAATGATCTTATAGTCCAGCCGGCTGAGGACGTTTTGGACAAAAGGACGGCTCATGAGGAGGCCGCCTTTCCGATATTACGGAAGGTGCTCGCCAGAAATCCGGTTACTAATTCCGTCTGCTCTTTCACTTCGAGTAAGAAAGCATCGTGGCCGTAACTGGAGGGCAACTCGCAGTAAGCCACATCCCGATTCCGACCGCGTAGGGCGCTCACGATTTCGAGCGATTGGTAAGTGGGATATAACCAGTCAGAGGTGAAACTGATCACCAAAAAGCGCGCCCGGGTCTTCTCGAAAGCCGCGCCAAGTGAGGCATGCCCCGCCGCCAAGTCGAAGTAATCCATGGCCTTGGTAATGTAAAGGTAAGAGTTCGCGTCAAAGCGGTCGACAAACTGGCTGCCGCGATAGCGCAAGTAACTCTCCACTTCGAACTCGGCGGAAAAGTCGTAACCCAATTCGGCGCGTTGCCGCAGCCGCCGGCCGAATTTCTCTTTCATCGAGTCGTCGCTCATGTAAGTGATGTGGCCCACCATGCGCGCCACCGCCAGGCCGCGCTTCGGCGCGCCTTGGCCGTAATAATTGCCCTCGCGCCAGTCCGGGTCGCTCATGATACTCTGACGGCCCACTTCGTTAAAGGCGATCTGCTGCGCACTGTGCCGCGAGGTGGTCGCGATC
>JAYVUQ010000145.1:0-2917 GCA_043787785.1 Bryobacteraceae bacterium | reverse complement strand
GGCGAATGAGACCAATTACTGTTGCCGCTGCCAGACGGGCGGGAAGTTATTGGCGGATCGGGGGCTTTCGCGGCTGTTGGGCAAGGAGTGGCCGCGGACGCTGGAGGAGTTGGAGACGCTGAAGCGGTGGCCATAGTTTATGAGGCGAAACGCGATAGAATTAGGCATGGCGGAGTTACTTGTTTCGCCGCCCTCGCTCACCCCGGTCCCGATCGCCTCAGTATTGGAAAAACTGCGGCAATACTTCGTACTGCCGGACGATTCCTCGGTTGAGGAGGTATTAGCTGAGCACCCCGCCTTATCGGAAGTCTTGCTGGATTCAGTGCCACACCTGAAGAGGTGTTTTGGCTCTGATGCGGTGCTTACCTTGCGCGCTCCACTTTACGAGGCTGGTTTTAGGGACATCTATGCGTCGGTTCTTTGGCCCGGTGATATGGATGAAGTGAGAAGCGCGCTGGCGCGCTTTGACGAGTCTTTTCCTTTCCAGGGGCCCGCCCTGGCCGTGAATTTGACGTTCACTTACGAACTGGTGTAGATGGCTTTTCCTTGGTCTGATTACTTGGAGTTAGCTCGAGAGCTCGCGGAGCGCAGGAGCGAGGCTGGGCATCGGAGTTCCGTCAGTCGCGCGTACTATTGCGTTTATCATCTCGGGCTGCTGCGGGCCCAAGCCAATGGTTTCCGGTTGCTGCCCAACGAAGGAACACACGCTCAACTTTGGCGCGTCTTTAGTGCTAGCCCGGACCCCAACTGCCAGTACTTGGCGGTTATCGCGAATCGATTGAAGGGAAAACGTATCCGGGCAGACTACGATGATTCCTACCGGCGACTCGACGAAGAGTCCCACCGATTATTGGCTGACGCCGAAACCTTTGCTACGTTGCTGGCAAAATTGCCGTCGCGTCTTCTGAATCCCGCGGGGATGCGTCAGTAGCCCTTAGATGAACGCGATGACGTCAATTTCAACTAAAGAATTGCCGGGAATGCCGCCGGCCGCGGCGATGGTGGTGCGGACGGGGGGCTCGGCACCGAAGCGGCCCAGGAAGACTTCGTTCATCTCCTTGTAGTCCTTCAAGTCGTTTAAGTAGACGTTGCACTTCAACACTTTCTCCATGGATGAGCCGGCGTTGACCAATTCCTTTTCGACTTCGTCGAGCACGTGTTTCGTGTGGGCCTTAATATCGCCCTCGAAGTGGGCGCCTTTGCCGGCGACGAAGAGGAGGTTGCCGTAGGAGACGCCGCCGTTAAACAGCGGAGTCTTCTCCGGCTTTTTGCCATTGCGGTAATGGACCTTTTTCATGGGAGCCGTCGCCTTGGGAGCTTGGGCGGCGACCGCGGCCGCGGGAGCGGCGGCGGCCAGGGCGATAAAGTTGCGTCGTGGAGCTTTTGACATGGCCGCCATTGTATCGAACCTCTGTACCGAACCTCGCTAAGATAAAGGGGTGCGTATTGCCTACTTCGATGCTTTCTCTGGAATCGCCGGCGACATGACGGTGGCCGCGTTGTTGGATGCGGGTGCCGATGCGCGCGCGCTTACCGAGGGACTGACCAGCCTCGGCACCAACGCGCAGTTCACGGTGGAGCGTACGAAACGGGCGGGGATTGCGGGGACACGCTTTATTGTCGAAGCACCCACGGACAACAAGCACCGTCACCTGCACCACATTGAGAAGATCATTGACGAGTCCGGTTTGCCGGTCACGACGAAGGATCGTTCGAAGCGCGTCTTTCGCAAGCTAGGCGAGGCGGAAGCGAGCGTGCATGGCATCTCCATTGAGCGCGTACACTTTCACGAAGTAGGCGCGGTGGACTCGATTTGCGACATTGTCGGCGCCTGCTATGGACTCGATCTGCTGGGGATTGAGCGCATCTACATGTCGGATGTGAATGTGGGGAGCGGCACGGTGAAGTGCGACCACGGCTTGATGCCGGTGCCGGCTCCGGCGACGGCTATACTGCTGACGGGCCATCCCACTTACGCCTCGGGGCCTACCGTGGAACTCACCACGCCCACGGGCGCAGCCTTCGCTGCGGCGCTGTGCGAGAGCTTCGGCCATATGCCCGCCATGAAGGTCTCGCACATCGGCTTCGGCGCGGGCACGAAAGACTTCCCGGGCCATTCCAACATGCTGCGGGTGATGGTGGGCGCCGCCTCGGGCGCGACCGAAGCGGCTACGGTTACGGTGATTGAGGCCAACATCGACGACACCACGCCCCAGATACTGGGTTACACGATGGACCGTCTTTTTGAAGAGGGCGCGCTGGACGTGGCGCTGCAGCCTTTGCAGATGAAGAAGAACCGCCAAGGTACTTTACTGCGCGTGATCGCTAAGCCTGAGGATCAGGAGAAGCTGGCGCAGTTGATTCTGGCCGAGACCACTTCGCTGGGTGTGCGCATGTATAGCGCGCAGCGCCGGGTGCTCGAACGCACGATGTTGGCGGTGACGACGCCTTATGGTGAGGTACGGATGAAGGTTTCGGAAGAGGGCTCCGCGTCGCCCGAATATGATGATTGCCAAAAGCTAGCGCGTGAGCGGCGCGTGCCGCTTAAAGACGTGATCGCCGCTGCCCATTTTACCTACCAATCCACACGATGAAACAGTTCTATCTTACGACTCCGATTTACTACGTGAATGCCGCGCCGCACATTGGCCACACGTATACGACCATTGCGGCCGAAGTAATTGCGCGCTTGAAGCGTGCCGAAGGTTACGATGTCGTCCTCGCTACCGGCACCGACGAGCACGGCCAGAAGATTGAACGCGCGGCGAAGGCCGTCGGAAAGTCGCCGCAAGCGTTTACCGATTTGATCTCAGCCGAGTTCAGTAAGCAATGGTCGGAACTGGGCTTACAGGTCGATCGCTTCAAGCGGACGACTGATCCGGAGCATCACAAGAAAGTGAAGGAGCTGTTTCTGCGT
>JAYVUQ010000144.1:0-3411 GCA_043787785.1 Bryobacteraceae bacterium | reverse complement strand
GCCCGCGACTACGCCTCTCTCCTCGGCAAAAATATCCCCATCCCCACCAACATGCCCCCCGCCTCCAACACCCTCCCCGCCCCACAAGCCTCCGCCCGCAGTGGTTGAAGAGGCCGTATCCTAGGGAAGTGCGTTACTCGAATCTTTTGCTCCCGATGCTCTGGCTGACCAGTTGCGCGCCACCGCCGCCACCGGTGCCACCGGTGTTCCCGCCGAAGATCACTCAGTTTTACGCTTCGCCCACGGAGGTACCGAAGGGCGAGTCGACGCTGCTTTGCTATGGCGTCGAATCCGCAACGAGTGTGACACTCGACCCCGGCGGCGAATCACTCGCGCCGGCCATGGCACGCTGCATCGAGAAAACTCCGACCACTAACACCACTTACACGCTAACGGCCAAGGGGAAAGACGGCCGCACGGTGACGCAGACGGCCATCATATCCACCGGTATCACCCGCCTCAAGTTCCTGGACGTAGCCATCAACGCGCAGCAAGTGAAGCCGGGTGACTTGGTGAGCTTCTGTTTTAAGGCCGAAGGCGCAACAGCCGTTTCGGGCAGCCCCGGACACTTCCAGAAAGGCGGACTGCCGGCCGGCGATTGCCTGGTTGACCAACCTCCCAAGACCACCGCCTACCAGCTCACCATTCGCGGCGCTGGCGGCCAAACCGACACGGAGCGGATGACGGTGAAAGTGGCTCCCTAAATGTCCGGCAAGCCGATGGCCTTCATCACCGGAGCCTCGTCCGGTATTGGGGCTGCGTTCGCCCGGCAGTTGGCCGCGCGCGGATGTGACCTCGTTCTCGTCGCTCGTCGTAAGGACCGCTTGCAGACCTTGGCTGCAGAGTTACGTGCTGCCCATGGCACCGCGTGCGAGGTTCTGCCCGCCGATTTAGCGCTCGACGCCGACGTCGCCCGGGTCGCCGAACGCATTGCTAACATTCCGCGTCTCGACTACCTCGTGAACAATGCCGGCTTTGGCACCAAGGGTAAGTACTTCCACGCCGACCTGGCCGGACAAGTGAAGATGCACCGGGTTCATGTGCTGGCCATTGTACAACTCACCCATGCGGCCCTCAAACGCATGGGTGAACAAAATGCGGGCGCGATCATCAACGTCGCCTCCGTAGCCGGCTTTACGCTCAGCGCCGGAGGCACTAGTTACTCCGCCACCAAACATTGGCTGAACGTGTTTACCGAAGGCCTCTATCTGGAGTTACGCAGTTCCGGCTCGCCAGTGAAGGTGCAAGCGCTGTGCCCGGGCTTCACTTACTCTGAATTTCACGACGTAATGCAGATGGACCGGGCGGTGGTGCCGAAGGGCTGGTGGCTCAGCGCCGATTACGTCGTCGAGCAAAGCCTCATCGGACTCGACCGCAAGCTTCTCTTCGTCATTCCTGGCTTTCGTTATCGCTGGCTAGTGCGGTTGCTCGCCCTCGTGCCACGTCCGCTGATTTACTGGGGTGCCATCCGCGCCGGGCGCCGTATGCGGCGCGACTAGTTGCGATCGAGCCAACGCCACAGCGCATAGCCCATCACGGGCAGGGACGTTACAAACAGAAACGCCTGGCCATACTCGTGCCGGTCGAACATGCGGCCGCAAATCGGCATCACTACGGCCGTCACCGCTGAGAAACTACCGGCACCCAAACCCGCAATTAAGCCCGTTTGGCGCGTGGAGAAGATCAGGGTGGCATATCCAAGCGCCGGCACAATAAAGGCCCCGGTCGTAAACATCGCGAAGAACAAGGCAAATAGCAATAAAGGCAGAGAAGTAATTTGCGGCACCAGCGCAAACGGAAGGCTCATCACCAATCCAGTGGTAAAGATACGAGAGTAAGTGAGGCGGGTCGCTTTTCGTCGATCGAGAAACCAACCCCAGAAGAAATAGCCGACTTCCCAGCCCAACGGTGGGATCCACAAATAGTAACCCAAGTCGCCCTGGGCAATATGGAAGACGCGGTTCAAATAAATCGACGAGGTGTAGAGCACAAAGCCCAGCGGCGCCGCGCCAAGCGAATAGACCACAATGAAAGCCCAAATTCGCGGGTCAAGCCAAGATACGGGCGCGGCGGCTTCCACCATAGGCGCCGCGCGCAAGGAAGGACGCTGGCTGACCCAGGCCCACCAACCCAGCCACAACGCACCCAACGCGCCCGTAAACAGAAATGCCGCCGGCCAGCCATAGGCCTGGAAGATTGGCGTTACGACCCAGGGCGTAATCACTGCGCCCAGAGCACCACCGCTGTAAGAGAGCGCCGTGCCTCGCGAGCGGCTCGATTCGGGCAAAGTCTGCACGACGGTCCGCAGCGCGCCAGGGAAGGTTGCGCCCTCGCCAAAACCCAACACGATCCGCAATACCATGAGGCTCAAGAACCCATAGGCCCAGCCATGCGCGGTGGAGGCCAGTGTCCAAATCCCCACCGCGGCCAACATTCCGAGGCGCACGCCCCAGCGATCTAGCACTCGCCCCCAGAGCGGATTGCCGACCATGTAGGCGACGGAGAAGCCGGAAACGACCCAGGAGTATTCGAGCACCGTGAGGCCCGTGTCCCGCATGATGGTGGGGATCAAAACGGCCAGCGTGTTGCGGTCGATATAGCTGATGGTCGACACCAGCATCATGGTCAGGGCGGGCAGCCAGCGTTGAAGCAAGGTCCTAGTTTGTCATGAGTGAGACAGTCGTTTTTCGCGCGGGCGGCAATCGCGATAGAATCTTGAGCAAGATGATCACGCGTCGCGACTGGCTTTGGACCAACTATCTCGGCCTGGGTTCGCTAGCTTTAGCGGACTTGGCATCAGCTCAGGACGCGCCGCTCGCGCTCAGAGCCGCCCACGTCCCCGCGCGCGCCAAACGCTGCATCTTCCTCTTCATGGAAGGGGGCGTCTCGCAGATGGATCTATTCGACGACAAGCCGGCCTTGCGTAAATACGCCGGCCAGCGCATGCCGACCGCCGACCGCACGGTGGGCGAGATCGCCACGTTCTCCGCGGCGCCCAATCGCGTGATACCGCCCATTGCCAACTTCGCACGCCGCGGGCAGAGCGGTCGGCCGATGACCGAACTGCTGCCGCATCTAGGTTCGGTTGCCGATGAACTCGCGTTCGTCCACGGCGTCAAGGTGGATAACAATAATCACGGCCCCGCAGTCTATCATTCGCTCACCGGCAATCAATTTCCAGGCAGCGCGTCCATCGGCGCGTGGGTCACTTACGGCCTCGGCAGCGAGAATCAGGACCTGCCCGGTTTTGTCGTCCTCGGTGATCGTCGCGGAGCGACCATTGGCGGCGCGAGTGTGTGGGGCAATGGCTTCTTGCCCGCGGCCTACCAAGGCACGCTTTTCCGCAACGGCGACACACCGATCGTCGATCTCCATCGCCGCCCCAATCTGACCGCCGCTGACCAGCGGCAG